>CALVRO010000013.1 GCA_944358655.1 uncultured Clostridia bacterium
ACAACGCAAAGGACTGGGTCAACATAACCTACAACGGCCAAAGCGCTAAGCGCGAGACTACGACCATGCCCGGCTCGGCGGGGTCGAGCTGGTACTTCCTCCGCTACTGCGATCCCCACAACGACGCAAAGTTTGCCGACTACGAATTATTGAAACACTGGATGCCCGTGGACTTCTACTGCGGCGGCAAGGAACACCTTGTGGGGCACCTGCTGTATTCGAGGTTCTGGAACAACTTCCTCTTCGACAAGGGCTATGTGCCCTGCAAAGAGCCCTTTAAGAAGCTCTTCCACCAAGGCATGATACTCGGCGAGGACGGCGAAAAGATGTCCAAGTCCAAGGGCAACGTGATAAACCCCAACGACGTAGTGCGCGACTACGGCGCCGACGTGCTGAGGATGTACGAGATGTTCATGGGCCCCGTGGCCGACACCAAGCCCTGGAACACCGCCAACATAGAGGGCGTTAAAAAGTTTGTGGACAGGATACACAGACTGTACTTCGAGAGCGGCGCAATAAGCGACGAGGCCAACCCCAACCTTGAAAAGATCTACAATCAGACGGTAAAAAAGGTGGGCGAGGACTACATGGCCCTCAAGGTCAACACGGCAATATCGCAGATGATGATATTCGTAAACGCCGTCTACAAGGAGATTGGCGAGGGCAGGCCCTTCCCCCGCGAGTACGCCGAGGGACTTTGCAAGCTTTTAAATCCCCTCATCCCCTTCCTTACCGAGGAGATATGGAACGAGGCGCTCGGCCACAGCGGCACAATGGCCTATGAAAAATGGCCCGAGTTCGACGAGAGCAAGTGCGGCGAGGACATGTTTGAATACGCCGTGCAGGTCAACAGCAAGATAAAGACAAAAATTTCACTGCCCGCCGACATGCCCGCCGACGAGATAGAAAGCAAGGTGAAAGCCCTGCCCGAAGTGGCGCCCCTCATCGAGGGCAAGACGGTAAGGAAATTCATACTCGTGCCCAAGAGGCTGATAAATATAATTGTATAGCCGATAAATTTTATTGTCGATAGTTTAAGGGCCTGCCCGCAAAATTGCGGGCAGGCCCCTCTTCATAGAATGTATTCAAGCTGAACGTCGAAGGGCTCGGCCTCGGCATGTCGGGCGTTTATGCGTGCGGCGTGCACGCACCCCATGGCGCGGTAGAAGGCCTGACTTTCGACGGCCGAGTGGGCAGAAATGTACAGCTTCCGGGCGCCGAGCCCGCGCGCAAACCCGACGGCGCGGCCAAAGAGCTCGCGGCCAATACCCATCCTTCGGCAGTCGGCAGAAACGTGCAGTTCCAACAAATCGGCGTACTCCCCCCAAAGGCTTCCCGAAATTGCGGCAAAGCCCTTTAAACGGCCTTCTGCAAAGGCGCCCACCACCGCCCCGCCATCTTCGAGGAGGGAGGTGAGCGAGCTAACGAGCTTTACATAGTCGGCCGCAGACCAATCGTCGACAAAGGGGTGATACTCCTCCACCCGGCGCCCGGCCCTGAGGCGCAGACAGTAGCCCACCTCCTGCCTGCGGACAAATCCTTCGAAGAGCCCGGGGCAGATATCGCATTTGTTGAGATTTTTATATACGATATTCATAATACCAAGCAAAAGGCCCGCGCTGCCGCGGGCCTTTTAATGCATGACAAAAATCAAAGAGTGTTGAGAACTTCAACGAGGTCGCCGACCGTCTTGATCTGGGAGACTTTGTCGTCGGGAATGGTCTTGCCGGTGTTGTCCTCCAAGGTCATGAGCATCTCGACGATGTCGAGGCTGTCGGCGCCGAGGTCGTCGATAATGTTGCTGTCGAGAGTGATCTTGGAAACGGGGATATCGAGCTGCTCTGCGAGCATCTTTGCAATTTCTTCAAACATGGTGTTTGTACTCCTTTAGTTTTCTACTAAAATTTTACAATAAACTTGGCAAACTGTCAAGCCCTTTTTTTAATTTGCCTGTTTTTTGACCTGTTTTAACGAAAGGCCTATGCGCTGCTTTTTGACGTCGAGCGTGATGATGACGGCTTTGACGCGCTGACCGACCTTTAAAACGTCGGAAGGATGGCGGATATACTTGTCGCTTATCTCCGAAACGTGGACGAGGCCGTCCTGATGGACGCCGATATCGATAAAGGCGCCGAAGTCGATGACGTTGCGCACTACGCCCTCCACCTCCATGCCGACGGAAAGATCCTCAATGCCCATGATATCCCTGCGCAGCTTGGGGGCGGGCAGGCTGTCGCGCACGTCGCGGCCGGGCTTCATGAGCTCGGCAATTATATCGTTCATGGTCGCCTTGTCGAGGCCGCAGTACTCGGCAGCTCTGTCGGCGCCGTACTCCTTTACCTTTGCGGGAAGTTCGGCAAGGTTGTTGTTCTTTACGTCGTCGGTGGTATAGCCGAAGAGAGAGAGCAGCTTTTGCGCCTTTTCGTAGCTTTCGGGGTGGACGGCGGTGTTATCCAGAATGTTGTCGCCGCCCGGCACGCGCAAGCAGCCCGCGCACTGCTCGAACGCCTTGGCGCCGAGCTTGGATACTTTGAGGAGCTGCTTTCTCTGGGTGAAGGCGCCGTTCTCCTCGCGGTAGGCCACTATGTTTTTGGCTATGCCCGAATTGAGGCCGGCCACAAACCTTAAAAGGGAGACGCTGGCCGTGTTGAGGTCGACGCCTACGGAGTTTACGCAGTCCTCGAGCACGCCGCCCAACACGCTGTCGAGCCTCTTTTTGTCCATGTCGTGCTGATACTGCCCGACGCCTATCGACTTGGGGTCTATCTTTATCAGCTCGGCGAGAGGATCCTGCAGTCTGCGGGCTATGGAGATGGCCGAACGCAGAGTGAGGTCGTAGTCGGGGAACTCCTCCACGGCAAGCGGGCTGGCCGAATATACGCTGGCGCCTGCCTCGTTGACGACGGCGTAGCTGACGTCGGCGTCGACCTCCTTCAACAGCTCGGCGACGAAGATCTCGGTCTCCTTGCTCGCCGTGCCGTTGCCTATGGCGATGACGTCTACCTTGCAGCGGGCGATGAGATCTTTGACAACCTGCTTGGCCTCCTCCACCCTGTTGTTGTGGGTGGGATAGATGACGGAAGTGGCCAGCACCTTGCCCGTGGGGTCGACTACGGCCACCTTGCAGCCCGTGCGGTAGCCGGGGTCGAGGCCCATGGTGACCTTGCCCTTTACGGGCGGCTGCAGAAGGAGGGGACGGAGGTTGACTTCGAACATCTTTATAGCCTGCTCGGACGCCCTGTCGGTGAGGATGGCGCGCACTTCGCGCTCTATAGAGGGCTCTATCAGCCTGTCGTAGCCGTCGTCGGCGGCCTCGGTGATTATATCGGCGCACGCGCCCTTGGTATGGACGTACTTGGCCGCGCAGACGCGCTTGGCCATGTCGGGATTGAAATAGAGTTTGACTTTTAAGTGTCCCTCCTTTTCGCCCCTGTTGACGGCCAGCACCCTGTGGTTTTTGATCTCGGGAACGAGCTCGCTGTAGTCGGCGTACATGGCGTAGGTGCCCTTTTCGTCGTCCTCCACCATCTTTACCTGCACTTCGCCGTGGTTTTCGAAGAGAGCGCGCAGCTTCTTCCTCAGCTCGGCGTTGTCCGAAATTACCTCGGCGATGATATCGCGCGCGCCTGCAATGGCCGAGGGGACGTCGGGCACGCCCTTCTCCTCGTCTATGTACTTTTCGGCCTCGGCGTAGGGATCGCCGTTCTGCTCCAAAATGAAATCGGCAAGCGGCTTGAGCCCCCTTTCGGCGGCGACGGAGGCCCTCGTCTTTTTCTTCTGCTTGAAGGGGCGGTAGACGTCCTCTATTTCGGTGAGGGTGGCGCAGCCGTCGATGGCGGCCTGTATCTCCTCGGTCATCTTGCCCTGTTCGGTGATGGCCTTTGCCACCTCCTCCTTGCGCTTGTTCAGCCCCTGAAGGTACTCGTACCTGTCGGCAAACTTTCTTAAGACCTGATCGTCTATGGCGCCCGTCATCTCCTTGCGGTAGCGGGCGATGAAGGGAATGGTGTTGCCCTCGTCCAAAAGGTCGACGACGTTTTTTGCATGTTCGGGGCGAAGTCCGAATTCGGTTGTGAGCTGCTGTAAAATTTCCATATTCTTATCTCTTTAAATTATTTAAATATATTTTTTGTTCAGGCGTCAGCCTGTAGCTTTCTCTTGCCTTGGAAATGGCCTTGTTGTGCGTGGACGGAGTAAGGAATTCCTGTTTTAGGAATTGCACACCCTCGTCGAAATGCTTTGCAAGCACTTCGGCCACCAGCCACGCGACGGCCATGTGCACATAGTACATGGAGGTGTCCGCCGAACGGCAGCACGAAAATATGAGAGGAAGATAGTTTTTATCCACATAAAAGGAAAGGAGCGTTGTCAGCGCGTATCTTTGGTAAAACTCCTTCGGCGAGGATAAAAACCTTTTTATGTAGGGTATGAAATCGTCGCGGCGGCGGGCAATGCAGCGCGCCGTGAAGCCGTCGCACGTCGCCCAGTTGTCGATGAGGCTGACGCACCTTTCAACTCTTTGGCAAAATTCGTCGTACGGCATGGCGGCAACGGCGGCGAGCTTTATAAAAGTCACCTCGTACCACTCGTCGGGAAAGGACATAAGTTCGTCCTCGCTCCCCTTGAAGCGCTTGGCAAGCGCCCTCAGAGCGGGTATCCTCACGCCCATTACGTTGACGGCGTCGTTCTTTAGGAGCGAGCGGTGAAAGTCGCGATAAGTCGGCTCGGAGAGGGAAAAAAGTTCAGACAAAAGTTCTTCGTAATTCATCAAACCACTCCTTGTCCTTGGGACGGGCGTTGGCGGGGCTGGTGGACGGGAGGCAGACATACTCTACGGGGATATCCCCGTAGCTTTTAAGGAAAATTTTATATGCCGTTCCGCCATTTAAAATTATCTTCTCTATCGGACAGTCGTTCAGCACCTCGCCAAGGTCGGCCACAGTGTAGTTTTTAATTGTGCTGTCGGCGCTGCCGACTATCTCGCACGAAGTGACTATATCCCAGAGGGCTATGCCGTGACGGGTAAGGAATTCCTTTTTCTCGTCTGTATCCGACGGAACACTCTCGCCGAAATAGTCGGAGAGTATCCGCCAGAAGGCGTTGCGGGCGTTGCCGTAGTAAAAGTTCTGCTGCCTGCTCTTTACCGAAGGAAAACTGCCCAGAATGAGCACCCTGCTTTCCTTACCGAAGAATGGCGCAAAGCCCTGCACCCTTTGGCTCACAGGTGTCTGTCGACGCGGCCGACGAGAGACGTGGCCCTGTAGGTATCGTCGAAATTGTATTCGACGGCCTGCAGCACGTCGGCGAAGGTGACGGCGTTTATCTGCCTTACGCGCTCCTCGAAGTCGTAAATCTTGCCGCTGTACACAAGCTCCTTGCCGTAGAGGAGCATCTGCGAGCTCGTGCTCTCCTGCGCGAAGATCTGCGAAGAGAGCAGCTGTTCCTTGCCGCGCTTGAACTCGTATTCGGTTATGTTCTTTTTCTTTATATCGGCTATGCAGTCGTAGATGGCCCCGACCGAGTCAAGGTAATTTTCGGCGTTGACTCCTGCGTAGACGACGAGCGAGCCCGTGTCCTTATACGAGGTGAGGTAGGAATAGACGGTGTACGCCAGCCCCCTCTTCTCCCTCACCTCCTGAAAGAGGCGGGAGGACATGCTTCCGCCGAGTACGGCGTTGACTATCATTGTGGCGTCGGCGAGCGGCTCGTACCTCTTCATGGAGGGATAAGCTATGCCTATATGCACCTGCTCGATATCCTTCTTTTTGACAAGGTTTTTGGACTGAAGCCTGACTTCTATCTCGCGCCTGCGGCCGTCCCCCCTCTTTACCGACGAAAAATATTTTTCGACCAGCCCCTGTGCCTCCTCTATGGAGATGTTGCCCGCCATGGAGATGACTATATTGTCGGCGGTGTACCTCTCGTCCATATAGGCGAGAATGTCGCTCTTTTTGAAGGAGCGCACGTTCTTTTTGGGGCCGAGAATGTTTCTGCCGTAATTTTTATCGCCGAAAAAGGCCTTTGAAAGCAGGTCGAGGCAGAGGTCGTCGGGGGTATCCTCGTTCATGGATATCTCCTCGATTATAACGCCCTTCTCCCTCTTTATCTCCTCGGCGGGGAAGGTGGAATTTAAGAAGAGGTCGGCAAGTATGCCGAAGGCCTCCGCCGCGTGATCGGAGGTGGATTTGGCGTAGTAACAGGTCATGTCCTTGCCCGTAAAGGCGTTCACCTGCGCGCCTATCGCGTCCATCTCGTCGGAGATGTTGAAGGCCGTGCGCGTGGCCGTGCCCTTGAACATCATGTGCTCTATGAAGTGTGAAATGCCGTCCTCTTGGTCGGACTCCACGCAAGCGCCCGTTCCGACGAGTATGCCCATAGTTACCGAAAGCAGTCCGCTCATGCGCTTGACGATGAGGCGTATGCCGTTATCCAGCTGTTTGTAATGTACCATTATTCTCCTAAGTTTTGCGAAACGGTGACGAGCTCCAGGCCCGCCGTCCGTATTGTTGCTATAATCTCATCCAGCGCCGAACACGTTACGTCCATGGGGTGCATGAGCACGAATTCTCCCCGCTCTATCCCCTCGGTCGCCCGCCCGACGACGAGCGATCTGTCTGCGTCGCGCCAGTCGACGGTGTCCCTCGACCACATTACGGCCTTGAGCCCGAGAGATGAGCAGGCCGAAAGCGTTGCCTTAGAAAAGGCGCCCGAGGGCGGCGCGAAAAGACTTATTTCGCCCCCCGTTATGGCATTTAACAGCCTGACGCTCGGCGATATCTCCTCGCAGTTCTGTTTAAAGTCCATTTTTGAATGGTCTTTGTGGAAGTAGCCGTGCGAACCTATCTCGTGCCCGCGCGCGGCTATTTCGCGCACGCAGTCGACGTTGTCGTCCGCCCAGCACCCGCCGAGAAAGAAGGTGGCCTTGGCCGAGCAGTCATCCAATACCTCAAGTATTTTATAGACGTTGGAGGTGTGCTCGTAGACGTTGAACATGAGCGAAACGCCCCTGCCCCCGTCGCCCGCCGAGTAGTACGGCCCGCTGTCGCCTGCCGACACCTCCACGGCGCTTCCGCCCGAAAAGCCTACGGCGCATGTGGCGGCTATAACGGCGCAAAGGATGAAATTTACTATCAAAGTTGCAGCTTTGTTCTTCAAAATAAGTTTGCCCCCGATAGATAAAACTTATTATTATTTTATTGGGGCAATGCCTTATTTTTGCTTATTTATTTGAGAGTAATTATAGTTACCCCCGTTTCGCCCTCGCCATAGCGGCCGAGGCGGAAACTTTTTACGTTTTTATGCGACCTTAAGCGGTCGGCGATGGCCGAGCGCAGTTTGCCCGTGCCCACGCCGTGTATTACCTTTATCTCTTCGAGGTTGTCCATCACGGCCCTGTCGATAAAATTGTCTACTTCGTACAGCGCCTCGGGCACGGTCATGCCGAGCACGTTTATCTCGAGCATGGGCTTGGACGGGGCCGAGGCTCCCGCCGAACGCACGCGCACCTCGTTCTTTTTCGGGGGCGCGCCGCCCACCATGCTCAGTTCGCTTATCTTGCAGCGCGTCTTTATGCTGCCGCAGGCTATTTCGGCCTCGCCCTTTTTGGCGTTTACCGACAGCACGCGCCCCACCGACTGGAGCTTTGCGAAGAATACGCTGTCGCCCTCTTTTAGGTTTTGGGGAGTGGCCTGCTCGTAGTCGGTCACCCTGCCCTGCACCTCCTCGCCGCCGTATGCGGCGTCGCTGAGTTTATTTTTGAGTGTGCGGGCCTTTATCAGGTCGGACTGGCTGAGCTCCTCCTTTTTGAAGAGCTCCTCCATTTCGCCGAGCAGTTCCTCGGCTTCGGCGGTGCGTTCGTTTATTATCCTCCTGCTCTCCGCCCTTGCCGTGGCTGCCAGCTTTTCGCGCTGTTTGTTGAGGCTGTCTATCTGCCTGTTGACTTCGGCCAGCTTTTGCTTCCACTGCGCCTGAAGGGCGTTGGCCTCCTCAAGTTTCTTTTCGGCCTCCACCCTGCTCTCCTCGGCGCGGCGGACGATATTTTCAAAGGCTCTGCCGCCCTCCGAAAGGAAGGTGACCGCCCTGTCGAGAATGTCGCCGTCCATGCCCAGTCTGCGGCAGATGGCGAGGGCGTTGCTCGCGCCCGGAAGGCCTATCTTTATGGAGTAAAGGGGCTTGAGCGTAGACGAGTCGAACTCCATAGAGGCGTTCTCTATGCCGTCGACGGTGTATGCGTATTCCTTTAAAGGGGTAAAGTGCGTAGTTATTATGCCGCGGCAGCCGACCGCTAAAAAGTGTTCGACAACCGCCTTGGCGAGGGCCTGCCCCTCGTCGGGATTGGTGCCTCCGCCCAGCTCGTCGATGAGCACGAGCGAGCCCGCCTCGGCCCTGCGGCACATATCTATAACGGTAGTTATGTGGCTGGAGAACGTGGAGAGGCTCTCCTCTATGCTCTGGCTGTCGCCGACGTCGCAGAAAATGTCGTCGAAGGCGCATACGGCGGTGCCCTCGGCCGCGGGCAGATAGAAGCCGCAGGCCGCCATAAGGCAGAACAGGCCGCACATCTTTAAGGTGACCGTCTTGCCGCCCGTGTTGGCGCCGCTTATGAGCAGGAAGTTGTAGTCGCCGCCAAGTTCCAGACTGACGGGCACGACTTTATTTTTATCTATCAGTGGGTGTCTGCCCTTGATTATGTTGACATATCCCCGCTTGTTGACCTGCGGCGCGACGCACTTGAGCGAATAGCAGTACTGCGCGCGGGCATAATAGCTGTCTATCTCGGCGAGCACCTGCATGTCGCACGTCAGCCTTTCGGCCATGTCGCCCACCCTTGAGGAGAGCTCCTTCAATATGCGCTCTACCTCCTCCCTCTCGTCTATCTGAAGGGCGACGAGCTCGTTGTTGAGTTCGAGCACATATTCGGGCTCTATGAAGAATGTCGCGCCCGACTGCGATCTGTCGTGCACAAGTCCCTTGACGCGCGAGCGGTACTCGGCCTTGACGGGAATGACAAACCTGTCGCCGCGCATGGTGACAATGCCGTCCTGCAGGTACTTTGCCGTATCGCCCGAAACGTATTCGCCGAGCTTGGCGCGAATACGCTCGTTGAGGCTCTTTATTCTGGAGCGTATGGAGTAGAGCGCCGCGCTGGCGTGGTCGGAGAGTTCGTCGTCGGAGATGACCTTTTCGGTTATGTCGTCCTCAAGGCGCTTATCGTAGTAGATGCGGGCGCTGTCGCCGCGCAGAAGGACTATGTCGTCGTCGGCCACGCCGTTTATAGAGGTATAGGCCAGACGGGCCGAGCGCAGCAGCGCGCAAACCTGTCTGAGTTCGGCGCACGACAGCGTGGAGCGCTTGGAGGCGCGGCCTATGAGTTCGGAAACGTCGTCGAAGTATTCTATGCCCGCCGCGCCGTGGGTGAAGAGCAGCTTTAAACTCTCGCCCGTGCGGGCGAGCATGTCGCGCACGGCAGCGAGATCGGACGAAGGCTTCAGATCGGCTATGACGGCCTTTGCTCCGCCGAGGCAGGCATAGTCCGCGCAGGCGGACAGCACTTTATTGAGTTCGAGCCGCGAAAGGCTTTTTTCGTCCATACAATTCCTATAATACCGGATTTTTGGAGTGACCGGTGGTGTATTGCACTAAAATTTGTTTCAATTCGCCGCCATTGCGCACGGCGGGCAGGATGCGCTCCACATCGGAGAGAGTGCAGTCGGCAAGCGCGCCCGTAAAATTCTGGGCGGCCGCGAGGGGCAGACAATTGTAGAGTTCGAAGGCGCACCCGCCCATATTGTATCTGACGAGGGGAAATACGCGCCCGTCCTCGTCGGCGAGCGAATATCTCTCCCTCCTGTCGCAGGAAGAGCAAGTCCTTTCAAAGGGACAGTAGAGTATGTCCATTACCTTTATGTCGCCCGCCGTTAAAAGGAAGGTGTCGGCCCGTGCGAGGGGTTCGGCCTCGCGGAAGGTGAGCTCCTTTGAAAGGCAGACGTATTCCGCCCTGACCATGCCCAGCGAAATGCCGTCGGCTATGTTGAAGCCGCAGCCCGCAAAGAGGGGCACTCCCTCCCTCATGCAAAATTCCTCGGCCCACACCCCGTCGCAGTAGACGCCGTTAAAGAGATGCAGTTTGTCCCTTATGCTCTCCAGCCGTTCGCCGTCGGCAAAGGGCGGGATATATAAAAACTTTCTGCCGCCGAATGTGGATAAAGAGTCGCAGTCGATATTGTCGTAGTCGGCGGGCTTGAGTATGCCTATATCGGCTGTAAGCCCCGAGAGCGAGCGTGCAATGACGGCCGTCATGGTATTTTTTACGGGCGAAGGCAGCGGCGGAACCTGAGGGCACGTCATCCTCTCCCTTCCGACCATGCCTGTTTTATTGAAATAGGAGGCGTAGACCTGCCGCCTGAACTCGTTGAGGGCGGACGACGGCACGAAGGGGGCTCCGACAATGTCTATGGCTCCGAACTCGACTTCGAAGGGGTATTTGTCGACCTTGGAAAAGGCCTTAACGATATCTTGGGCGGTGACGGCGCGGCTGGCCGCCTCGGCGGGAACAAACGCGCTTTCGAACTCCTCGCCGTCTATCGCGGCCGAGAGGGGACTTCCGCACTCCACCTTTGCCGAAAGGGTTATCTTTTTCAGCTTTCTCCCCCCGAGCAGCGAGGCGTTGAGGGAGACGTCCGTAGTTATAAAGGCCTTGTCGCCGTTCATCAGGCGGGTAGCCGACGAGAGGTAAAAGCCTCCCTTTGCGGCGCCCGAAAAGCGCGCGCCGGCAACTTCGCGCCCGCCCCTGAGTATTTTGAAGGAGTCGCCCTCGCCGCACCTTTCGGCGCTCTGACAGAGGTATCTGCCGCCGATCACCTTTATAGTGCCGCAGTACTGCCCGATATGGCCCTGTACGGCGGGTGAGATGAACGACTTGTCCTGCCCGAAGGCCAGACCTTTTGTATAGTTACCGCGATTGTAGGTGCGTTTGAGCGCGCCGAGATCGTCCTCCGAGGGTCGGCCGTCGACAATATGGCGGTAATAGCTCACGGCCGCCGCCACATATTCGGGGCGGCGCATGCGCCCCTCTATCTTGAAGGAGTACACGCCCGCGTCTATCAGTTTTTGTATGTCCCTGCCCACCGAGAGGTCGGAAAGAGAGAGGGCGTACCTCCTCTCCTCGAACCCCTTGCGGTCGATGGAATAGAGTTTGCGGCAGGGCTGTTTGCAGCGGCCACGGTTGCCGCTGTTTCCACCCGCGAAGGACGAGAGGTAGCACTGTCCCGAAAAGCAGGTGCACAGCGCGCCCTGTATAAAGACTTCGGTTTGGATTATCTTTGTTATCTTTGCTATCTCCCTAAGGGGCGTCTCCCTTGCGAGGATGACGCGCGAAAAGCCGTAGCGCTTGGCCTGATACGCGCCGTAGACGTTGTTTACTCCCGCCTGCGTGGACAAGTGGAGCTCAATCTTCGGGAAGCGCTCCTTTAAATACGCCCCCAGATAGATATTCTGTATTATGAGCGCGTCGGCGCCCGCGTTGTAGGCGGCGACGGCGGCAGACATGAAGTCGCTCAGTTCGTCCTGCTTTACGAGCGTATTGAGGGCGACGTGCACCCTCACCCCCAGAGCGTGGGCATAGGCGCACAGCGACGACAGCTCGTCCTCGCCGAAGTTGCCCGCCGAGGCCCTCGCGGAAAAACTTTTGAGCCCGAGGTATATGGCGTCCGCCCCGCTGTTGATTGCGGCGTACGCGCAGTTTATGTCGCCCGCGGGAGCAAGTATCTCACTCATTTGCGTATCCGAATTTTTCTATGACCTGCGCGACCGCGCCCTGCTCGTTGGTGATGGCGATGAAGTCGGCGCGCTCTTTGAGCTCCTCCACGGCGTTGCCCACGGCCACGCCCGTGCCCGCCGCCTCTATCATGGAGAGGTCGTTGAGGTTGTCGCCCACGGCGACGGTCTTTGTCATATCTATGCCGTAGTGCGAGGCGAGGAACTTTAAGGCCTCGCCCTTGGTGTCGCCTGCAGGGGACACCTCCACCAGCACGTCGGCGCTGCAGGTGACGTCGTACTTGCCCGCAAACAGCGAGGACAGCCCGTCGTATAATTTCTTGCGCGACGACGGCGTGCACAGGCTGGCCACCTTCTGGCAGACAAGTCCCTTTTCGAGCACATGGCGGGAGACGGGAATGTCAGTGTGCGAAGCGGTGACGCCCGTTATCTGCTCGTATTTTTTAAGGTAGACGTTGCCTTCGGGGATGTCAGTGACAAATCCGTCGCCGCAGTATGCGTTGACGTGCTCGCCGAGGCCCTCTATGGCGGCGCACACTTCGGCCGCCTGTTCGGGGGTGAGCCCGTCGCGGCGGATATATTCGCCCGTGGCGATATCGGCTATTACCGAGCCCTGACAGGCCACCACAAGGCCGCCAAGACCGAGGGCGCGCACGCGGGGGAGGATGGACGAAAGTATCCTGCCCGTACACACGGCAAAGATGCCGCCGTCGGCAATGTATTTTGAAATGGCCGACTGAACGACGGGAAGTATGCGCCCGTCGGAGGTTATCAAAGTGCCGTCAAAATCGGAAACTATCAGTTGTGCCTTTAATTTTGTCATGTCCTACTTAGAAAAATACTCTTTTATGGCCTTTGCCACATTGATGCTTATGCCCGGCGTTTTGGCTATGTCCTCGGCGTCGGCGTCCATTATCTTGTCTATGGTAGAATACCTCTCCATCAGCGCTATCCGCCTGCGCTTGCCCACTCCCTCTATCTTTTCGAGTTCGCTCTTTAAAATGTTTTTGGAGTGAAGGCTGCGGAAATAGGTTATGGCGAAGCGGTGCGCCTCGTCCCTTATCCTCTGCACCATGCGCAGCGAATAGTCGCGGCGGGGTATCTTTATGCCCTCGTCGCCGCCGAGAGTGAATATCTCCTCTTCCTGCTTGGCTATGGAGATGAGCTCGATATCCTCCACTCCCGCCTCGCGGAATATTTCGGCCACGGCCGACAGCTGGCCCTTGCCGCCGTCGATGACTACGAGGTCGGGCTTGGGAAAGCGCTCCTCTTCGTCGGTGCCGAGTTTTGCAAGGCGGCGGCGGAGCACCTCCTGCAGGGAGGCGAAGTCGTTGGCGCCCTCCACCGTCTTTATCTTGAAGCGGCGGTACTGATTGCGGTCGGCCTCGCCGTCGATGAACACCACCATGGAGGCGACCTTGTCCACGCCCGACACGTTGGAGATGTCGTAGCACTCCATCCTGCGCGGGTAACGCTTGAGCCCCAGCTGTTCCTGCAGCCGTCTGCAGGCGTTTATGGTCATGTCGTCGCGGTGCTTTATCTTGTCGACAGACTTTTCGAGATAGTCGGCGGCGTTGCGCTCGGCCATCTTTAAAAGCTCGGCCTTTACGCCCTGCTTGGCGGCCGTTATCTCCACGCTCCTGCCTATCTTATCCTTGAAGAAGGCGCGCACGAGCTCTCCTTCGCAATAGGACGGAACGATGAGCTCGGCTGGCGGTTCGTGGGCCGAATAGTACTGTGTGATGAACGAGGTGAGCGCCTCGGCGTCGGACATGTGCGCTTCGTCGAGGGCGAACGAACTCGCGCCCTGCATTATGCCCTTGCGCGTGACGAGCACGTTGACGGCCGAGTAGAGGCCGTTGGAGGCATAGGCGATGATGTCGGCGTCGATGGGCTTGTTTATGGAGGTTATCCTCCTTGCCTCGAGCTTGGAGAGCATGGATATCTTGTTCTTGTAGTCCATGGCCAGCTCGAAGGCCTCGTTTTCGGCGGCGGCGAGCATCTTTTGTTCGAGCACGCTCTGCGCGGCGGCGTAGTTGCCGCCCAGAAATTCGAGCGCAGATTTTACCCTTTGGGCGTACTCCTCCCTCGTTATCTTGTGCGCGCAGGGGGCGGGACAGCGGCCGATATGGTAATTGAGGCACTCCTTTTTTGGTTTGGACGTTATGGACGTGCGGCACAGCCTGACGCCGTAGACGAGCTGAATGGCTTCCAGAATGTCCTTGCAGTTTATGCCGCCCATAAAGGGCCCGAAGTACTTTGCACCGTCCTTCTTTATTTTGCGCGTTATATAGAAGGACGGAAACTCCTCGCGCATGTCCGCCTTGATATACGGGTATGTCTTGTCGTCCTTTAAAAGTATGTTGTACTTGGGTTTGTATTTCTTTATCAGATTGTTTTCGAGCGCGAGGGCGTCTATTTCGCTGTTGGTAATAACGTAGTTGAAGTCGGCGACGTTGGCCACCATCTGCATGACTTTGGCGGGCTTGGGCGTGTTGTGAAAATACTGCCTGACGCGGTTTTTGAGGACGCGAGCCTTGCCGACGTAGATGACGTTGCCGTACTTGTCGAGCATTATATATACGCCCGGATTGTCGGGCAGAAGTTTTAGTTTTTCCCTTATTACGTCCATTTCGCCGAATGTGCCCAAACTTTGGGCACCCATTTTGCATTATACCATTTTATTTTACCACAACGCAATATTTTTTGCAATACTTACAATGTGAGTTTTACATAAAATAAGCGCGAAAAGAGCGCAAAGGCGCGCGCCGCGCGGGGCATGCCCCGCGCGGCGCGTTAAAATCAAGTCAGTTTTCCTTTATGTAGTCGTTGAGGAGGGCGTTTACGTCCTGTCTGAACAGTTCGGCTATGGCGTTGCGGTCGAGCCCCTCCTCCTTTAGCTTGTGCGCATGGCGGGGACGGCCTATTACCATTTTATTGTAGCCTGAGTGATAATAGACGGGATAGACGGGCACATCTTTGCCCGTCCTCTTATAATAGCTTTCGGCAAGCATGACAAAGCCCGGGAAGAATTTAGCCATCTCCTCCCTGTAGCCGCCGTCGGAGTCCTCGGGGAAGATATACAGCGACACCCCCTTATCGAGCACGTCCATGCTCATGGAAAGCGTTTTTGTAAGGCGGGCGTCGGGGTAGGTGGGCATTATGTTCATGCCGCGGTAAAATCCTATCGAAAAAAAGGCCTCGAAGAAGGATTTGAAGGAGGACATAAACTTACCCATGCCCTGCTTTTTACGGTAGAACACGTCGCGCAGATATTTGCGGCGGGTGTTGTAGCCGCACAGCATTTCGTATGCTCCCCACTTGGCCGTGCGCACGGGGAAGTAGACGTCGCTGACTACGGGCCCCCTCTTTGCATCGTGGTTGGAGACGAATATGGCGGGTTCGGTTATGGGCTCGAGAACGGTTATCTTCGGCTTTTTGTAGAAGGGCTTCATTATAAAAGTCCTTGCAAACCAATGTACGGGATGTCTGAGCCTCAGTTTAAAAGGTTCGGGCTGTTCGGTATTCTTCGCGCTCATGCCTTATACGTTACCTCGTCGCCCCAGAAATAGACCGCCATGGTGCCCGGGCCGACGGTGGCGCCGACTATGGGGCCTATGTAATTGATGAGCATTTCGACATTCTTGTCGGGCATTATCTCCCTGACGCTCTCGGCGAGTTTTTGGGCCTCCTCCGGGCTGTCGGCATGGGCGACGGCTATAATCTGATAGGGGAAGGACGCGTCGTAGTGCTCTTCAAACAGCTGCAGAAGGCGCTTTTTGGCCTGCATGCCTCCCTTCACCTTTTCAAAGGCGACGTTCTGGCCGTTGGCGTCGGAAATTATTATGGGCTTTATTTTGAATATACCGCCGAAGAAGGCGCTTGTGGGCGCCACTCTGCCCGCCCTCTTGAGATAGACGAGGTCGTCGGCATAGGCCACCTGATGCATTTTGAGTTTGTTGGCCTCGATGAAGGCGGCCGTTTGGTCCACCGACTTGCCGTCGGCGCGCATCTTAGAAGCCGTTATGCAGATGAGCCCGAGGCCCGAGCAGGCGTTGAGCGCGTCGATGGTGTATATCTTGGCTTCGGGATATTTTTTGATGACCTGTTCGCGCGCCTTTGCGCTGGCCGCGTAGGAACCCGAGAGAGCCGACGAGCAGGAGATGGATATGATATCCTTTCCGTCCGCAATATATTTTTCAAAGGCCTCGACGTATTCGTCGCAGGTTATCTGCGCGGTGGTGAAGCGGGTGCCCTGACGCATCTTGTCGTAGAAGGTCTTTGCGGGCAGGAACTGCCAGTCGAGGTCGGCGGGCTTATCCACCACTCCCTCGATGACGCGCATGCAAAGATACTCTATATCGTACTTTTTGCGAAGCTCCTCGCCGAGATCCGAACATGAATCGGTGACTATCACATAACTCTTTTGCATTATTTTTCTCCCTTTTTAAATTGTATGTAAGTATTTTAGCAGACCCACATAAAATTATTATAAATTAAAAAGACATTTTTCACAATCAAATTGAGCCCTCAACAAAAATTTTCGGCAAAATTTTCTTTCCCGGGACAAAATTTTGCGCGCGGGGCGAAATTTCGCCCCGCGCGCAAAAAATAATATCCGAGTCGGGCCTGTAAGCCGAGTTCTGTCGAGTGCGGTCATCTATCTACGCCTGCGGTCGCCCGCAGGCTCAAGCGATGTTAACGGACGCCGGCGGACGGGCAGCCCCGATATTTAAATCAGCCGACGCCCCAATCTTGCATCCGGTGGGGTTTGATTGGCTGGCGACGTTACCGCCGCCACGGTGAGCTCTTACCTCGCCATCCCACCCTTACAGGCTTAAAAAGCCTGCGGTATATTTCTTTTCACTTTCCTTGAAGTCGCCTTCACCTGTCGTTAACAGGCACCGTTGCCCTGCGATGCTCGGACTTTCCTCACGCAAATTTCTTTGCCCGCGACCGCACGGCCCGCTCGGATACATATATTTTAGCACATTTTACATTTTGTACACAACTATTTTTGATATATAAGTTGCTTTTTGATTTATTTTGGGGTAGAATATATACGGATAAGTTTGCACAGGAGCAATTTACAGGTATGAAAAAAACAAAAATAGTATGTACTCTCGGCCCCGCGAGCGAAAGCGAGGAAGTGCTCACCAAAATGATAGCGGCGGGCATGAACGTTGCAAGGCTCAACTTTTCGCACGGCACGCACGAGGAACACCTTAAAAAGATGAACACCGTTAAGAAGGTGCGCGACAAGCTGAAGGTGCCCGTGCCCATCATGCTCGACACCAAGGGCCCCGAATTCAGGATAGGCACCTTTAAAAACGGCAAGATAATGCTGCACGAGGGCGACACGTTCACCTTCACCACCGATGAGATAGAGGGCACCAAGGATCGCGTTACCGTATCCTTCAAGGGCATCTGCGAGCAGATGAACCCCGGCGACAAGATACTTCTCAACAACGGCCTCATCATATTCGAAGTCGTTAAGGTACAGAAGCCCGACGTCACCTGCAAAACGCTTGTGGGCGGCGAGCTTTCAAACAGAAAGTCGATGTTCTTCCCCGACAAGGAGCTCGACATGACCTTCCTCTCCGAGCAGGACAAGGCCGACATAAAGTTCGGCGTTGAGCAGGGCGTCGACTTTATAGCCTGCTCCTTCGTCTCCCGCGCGCAGGACGTTATAGACGTCAGAAACTGGCTGAGGGAGTGCGGCGACGTAAACGACGAAATAGACATTATCGCCAAAATTGAAAACCGCGCGGGCGTCAACAACATTCAGTCGATAATGGAGCATTGCCAGGGTATAATGGTCGCCCGCGGCGACCTCGGCGTAGAGGTGCCCTACGAGGAGCTCCCCGCCATACAGAAACAGATAATCAGAATGGCGCGCATAAACGGCAAGCGCTCGATTACGGCTACAGAGATGCTCGAGTCGATGATACACCAGCCCCGTCCCACAAGGGCGGAGATCTCCGACGTTGCCAACGCCGTGTACGACGGCTCCTCCGCCATCATGCTCTCGGGCGAGACGGCGGCGGGTGAATTCCCCGTAGAGGCCGTGGCCGCAATGGCAAAGATAGCCCAGCAGGCCGAGGAGAACACGCAGTATATCGCCTATATCGACGATTCGCAGTACCACATCAACAACCTTGCCGAGGCGCTGTCGCACTCGGCGTGCACGCTGGCGCACGACATAGGCGCCAAGGCCATAGTCGTCTGCACCCGCACGGGCGGCACGGCGAGAATGGTTTCGCGCTTCCGCCCCATGATCGACATTATAGGCATGACCACCAACGCAAGGGCATACAGAAAGCTCGGCATGTCGTGGGGCATCATCCCCATAATGAGCGAGGAGTTCTATTCGGTGGACGTCCTCTTCCACTACGCCAAGCGCGCTGCGATAGAGTCGGGTCTGGTCACCCACGGCGACAAGATAGTCTTAACGGGCGGCACGCCCAACGGCAAGAGCGGCAACTCCAACCTCATCAACGTAGAGACGATACAATGACATCTTTGTTTGCCCGCGTTCAAGGCGCGGGCAAAATTTTGCAAATTTTACCAAAATAGCAGATTGCCCTCATTTATTTGATTTTTTCTCTATGGGGTGGTATAATAATATAAAGTCTGCTGTGTGCGTGGTATGGGAAATTCGTAATCCACAGCTATTTTTAGGGAGCGAATCGTTCGCGGGAATAGGCAAGGTCTGTATCATTTTTTACGGAAAGTCCGAATAATTTCCGCTTCGGCGCACCCACCTGCGAGAGCGGGTTAATACTTTTTCATAACACGGCATAAGCGGATTTATTTTGTGCAAATCCGCGTTGAGCGGGAATTACGGCGGGCGGCGCTTCTGCGACGACCGCCGTTTTTACAAGCTTTAGCGCACCATGTTTAAAGCTTATAGCGAGAATTCGGCGGGCGCAAGAAATTGCGACCGCCGTTTTAATAAGCTTTAGCGCACCATGTTTAAAGCTTATAGCGAGAATTCGGCGGGCGCAAGAAATTGCGACCGCCGTTTTTACAAGCTTAGGCGCACCATGTTTAAAACTTATAGTGGGAATTACGGCGGGCGGCGCTTCTGCGACGACCGCCGTTTTTATGAGCTTGGGCGCACCATGTTTAAAGCTTATAGCGGGAATTACGGCGGGCGCAAGAAATTGCGACCGCCGTTCTTTTTTTGCCTTACTTATTTTGCCTTAAAGGGCGCAATAATCGCTTGATTTTTGCGCGCAATTAAAGTAAAATTGTTGTTGAAAATAAATATGTTCCGGCAATGGCAGTATGGGGCGCCTGCGCCCCGTTTATGCCGCCGGTAAAGGAGATCTTTCCATGCAGGAAATGACAGGTTTTGTCCCCGTTACGAGCATGCCCTACTCTCAGTTCAGAGATCATGTGGGCGAGCAGGTGACCATTAAGGGCGCCATACACAACATAAGGGACATGAGCGACTTTGCATTCATTATCGTGCGCACGGCGCGCGAACTCATACAGTGCGTCTATTCGCCCGAATTTTCCGACTACAGGCTGACCGACGACGTTATGGAACAGTGCTCGGCCAAGGTGACGGGCAAAGTTGTGCCCAGCGAAACGAGGGACGGCAGCGAGAGATACGAACTGCAGATAAGCAATATTGAGATACTCTCCACTCCCGCCGCAATACCCCCCGTTGTCATCTCCAAAAAACAGGTGACATGCGACCTTGCCACCGACCTCGACTTCCGCCCCGTAACGCTCAGAAACCCCAAGGAGCGCGCTATATTCAAGATACAGGAGGGCATCCAGCGCGGCTTCAGGGAGTACCTGATGAGCCAGAACTTCACCGAAGTGCACACTCCCAAAATAAACTTTGCGGGCGCCGAGGGCGGCACAAACGTGTTCAAGCTGGACTACTTCGGCAAGACCGTGTTCCTTGCGCAGAGCCCCCAACTGTACAAGCAGGCCCTTGTACCCGTCTATGAGAGGGTGTTCGAGATAGGCCCCGTGTTCAGAGCCGAACACCACGACACCTCGCGTCACCTCAACGAGTACATTTCGATGGACTTCGAGATGGGCTTTATAGATAGCTTTACGGACATTATGAACACCGAGACGGGTGCTCTTCAGTATATAATGAACTTGCTCAAGACGGAGTACGCCGCCGAGGTCGACCTTTTAAAGGTGGACATTCCCGACGTTACTACCATCCCCTGCATCCGCTTTAAGGACGCCAAGGAGATGTGCGTGAAGAAGCTTAAAAACATTACCGACATGAAGGACTTCGAGCCCGAAGAAGAGGCCTTCCTCGGCAAATGGGCCAAGAAGCAGTACAATTCCGACTTCCTCTTCGTCACCCACTATCTGAGCGCCAAGCGCCCCTTCTACACGATGGACGACCCCGAAGATCCCGAAGTGACGCTGTCGTTCGACCTTCTGTTCCGCGGCCTTGAGATAACGAGCGGCGGACAGAGAATACACGACTACAACATGCAGGTTGAAAAGATGAAGAGGCTGGGCATGGATCCCGAGCAATTCGAAACCTACCTCATGCTCCACAAATACGGCGCTCCTCCCCACGGCGGCCTCGGCATAGGCCTCGAGAGGCTGACAATGCATCTCCTCGGCTTTAAAAACGTGCGCTACGCTGCAATGTTCCCGAGGGATATAAACAGAGTGACACCGTAAGATTATTAACGCAAATCTCGCCTTGGGGCGGCTGCGATTTGCCGTTAGTTGAGGGCGCTGCCCTCGCGGGCGCAATCTTTATATCGCCCTACAGTTATAAAATTGCGCCCGCTTCACCTGCTGAGGTTGCTTGCGCAACAAATGTAGTCGCGCTTAACGGCGGAATGAATCCGCCTTGCGCACGTTTATTATTTTGAATTTTTAACGCAAATCTCGCCTTGAGGCGGCTGCGATTTGCCGTTAGTTGAGGGGCTCCGCTACCTCCTCCCCATGTCATGCCGAGCAGCGCGCCTCGTCGCCGCAAGGCTCGTTTTGCAACAAGGCAGGTGTAACCTGCCTTGTTTGCATTTTGCGCCTGCGGCTCCTCCTTCGCGCAAAAGTCACGGTTTTGCGCGAGGCTGTGGTTAAAATTCCTGCACTCTGTGAAAGCAAATTCGCCCTTGCCCGCCCCCTCTACGCGGGTGCGGTGCTTTAGCGATTTGCTACAAGCCTTTCGGAGGGTGCTCGCGGGGCTGCGCACGCTTCGCGGAGTGGTACAAAGTGTATCTGAAACGTAGCCGGGGGAGATTTCTCCGCTCGCTACGCTCGGTCGAAATGACATTCCTTTTACGAGAAGATTTCTCCGTGCGCTCGGCTTGATAGCCTCGCTTAGTTTCGCATCCTGTTCGCGTTCATCAAAAATTGCTTGCGTTCATAGCGAAAGCGGCGCTACGCTTGCCCGAAATGACATGCTCTCTCCCGAGGGCGCGCGCCTCCACCTCCCCCCCCATGTCATGCCGAGCAGCGCGCCATATAAGTAGGATTAAAACCAAGCGTGTGCGCGCGTTGCCGAGGCATCTCAAAACGTTAGCGACGGACATACTGCGGTGGAAGTGTATCTGAAAAGTAATCGGGGAGATTTCTCCGCTCGCTGCGCTCGGTCGAAATGACACTCCTTATTTTTACATAGGAGATTTTCCGTTTCGCTCGTTACACTCGCTACAGTCGAAATGACACGCTCTGCACGAGGAGATTTCTCGGGTATGATGGAAACGATATACTTATACCTAAGAAGATCTCTCCGTTCACTCCAACGGACAAATCAACATACAAATACGCCCGCGGGGGACGGCTTATGCCGTCCCCCGCGGGCGTACTATATTGAAAATGTTGGAGTGACTTTCCTCACCCCAACATTTATTATGAAACCGAAAATTCTTTAGCGGATAAAATTCGTCATAGCCTTTTTGATGATTACGGGCCTTTCGAGCTCGGTGCCTTTGGCGCTGTCCAGAAGCTTTAAAAGCCATGCCATGTTTGAACCTATGGCGCGCATTATGGTCACGCCCTCCTCGTCCTTCAGAACGTCCTCCGCCCTGCTGCCGTGAACGCCGTTCCAATATGTGGAGGGCACCTGTATCATCGACGAGATGCCTATGTACTTGTTGAGCACGTCGTACGAGGCTGTAGTGCCCGCCCTCCTTGCCGAAACTATTGATGCAGCGGGTTTATACTTAAGATACTTGCCGTGCGAATAGAAGAGCCTGTCGAGCACGGCGACAAAGGCGCCCGCGGGCGAGGCATAGTGCACGGGGGAGCCGAACACAAAGCCGTCGGCCTCCTTGCAAAGCTGCCCGAGTTGGTTGACGATATCGTCGTCGTACACGCACTTGCCTGCCGTGCGGCAATGGCCGCAGCCGAGGCAGGAATGGACGGCGCCCGTCCCCACCCAGAATATCTGAGTATCCACGCCCTGAGCATTGAGCTCGTCGCCCACGACTTTGAGGGCCGCGTTTGTACAGCCGTGCTCGTGCGTGCTGCCGTTGATGAGTAAAACTTTCATGTCGTACCTCCTATGTTACGGCAATATTATACTACTTGCCTCCCCCTTCCGTCAACACGTTTTTTAAAAATTCGCGCTAAAAGGGCCCGAGCCCGCCTTATGGCGGGCTCGGGCCCCGATATGTTACTTATACAAAAATCTGTGGCAGTTTTCGCACTCTATCACCTGCCCGCCCGAAAGCTTTTCGCGCTCGGCAAGCGACAGCGAAGTGCCGCACATGGGGCAGACGTCGTCCTTGAGTTTGCATAGGATGGGAAAGACCCTCTCGCTCCTCTTGGCCTGATATTTTTTGAGCACGTCGCCGTCGATATCCTTGGCGAGCACCTTGAGTTCGGCCGTGATGCCGTCGGCCTCGCGCTGGACTTCGTCCTTATATTTTTTGAAGGCTGCCTGAAGCACGGGGTACTCCTTCTGCGCGGCGATGACGCTCTTCTTTAACGCCTGATACTCCTCCGCCTGCTCCTTCATGCTCGTCACAAGGGAATTGAGCTCGGCTTTGAGCGCCCTCAGATCCTCGGCCAGACCCTGCGCGCTCCTCTTGTAGAAGGAGAGAGCGTTGCCCTCCCCGGCGAGCTCGTCGAGATTTTCAAAGTCCTTGAGCGTTTCGGCAAGCTCGGCATACCGCGCGTTGACGCGTTCGGCAGCGTTTTTGAGCTCCTTGGCCTTGGCCTCTATCTGGTCGAGCTTTTCGGCCGCCTTGTTGAGGTAGGCGCGAGACTGCATATATTTTTTGCGCTCGTCGCTTGAATTGAGCTTTTGCTCGACCTTCAGAAGGCGCGAGTCGGCCTCCTGATACTTGAGTAGTTTTTCAACCTGTGACATAAAAAAGTATCTCCTTTACATGAGTTGGGGATCTGCATAAACGCAGACGGGCACGCCCATGAGGGGCGAGAGTTTGTTTGCTATCATTTTGAAGCCGTAGACTTCGGAGGCGTAGTGCGTAAGCTGCAGCACGTTGACGTTGTTATAGTACAGCCCCGTGATCATATGGTGGGGGATGTCTGCCGAGACGAGCACGTCGGCTCCGCCGTCTATGGCCATGCCTGCCGCCTCATCGCCGCAGCCCGCGCCGCAGAAGGAAGCAACCTTCCTGACTATCCTGCCCGGGTCGCCGTAGGCAAAGCAGCGCTCGGCGCCGAAGGTGCTCTTTGTCCGCCTTACGAACTCCCTGAAGGTGACGGGCTCGATAGGGTATATCCTGCCGTATCCTCCCGAGGAGAGGGGCTGCAATATGCCCTCCTCCTTCTCCCCGCCGAGGCCCTTCATCAGGTAGTAGTCTATGCCCTCGGGCGCGCTGTCGAAATTGAGATGCATGGAGATGACGGCAATGTTGTGCCTTATGCACTTTACTATGGCGCGCGAAACGAGGTCGTTTGAAGGAGCTATGCGCTTGAGTCCGTGATAGATGGCGGGGTGGTGGGTGACAATGAGATTGCACTGCCTTTTTATCGCCTCGTCGACGGCGTCGCAGGTGAGGTCGAGCGAAAAGAGCACGCCTATTATCTCGCCCGTGTTTTCGACGAGCACGCCGCTGTTGTCGTAGTGACCGTATTTTGCGCACAGTTCGTCGCTGAGCGCGACGGGCGCCGCGTTGTTTTCGATTACGGCGAATATGTCTTTATAATTCATGACAAGCCCCCTTTAAAAAATTTAGTCTTTTTGTGAGCTGCTCTCTGTTCTGCGGCGACATGGAGGCCTTTAAGTACCCCTCCGTCTTGGCAATTTCGGCGGCGATAAACTCCCCGAACAGAGGATTTTTCAAACTATCTCTGCCGAAGGCGTATTCCTCCTCCGAATAGGCGGGAGTGCCGCCGACGTTGCTGCCGCGCATGACAAAATAGAATTTTCCGTCGCCGCCATCCCTGAACAGATCGTCGACGTCGACGGCGCAACCGCCGGCGATAAGATAGCGCCTTACAAGCTGACTGTCGCGCATGGGCTGCAGGACGAAGCGCGGCGGGATGCCGCCCCTTTTCAATATCGACACTATCTCCTCCCCGCCCATGCCGGCGATGAGGACGAGGTCGGCCTCGGCCGCACCCCCGAGCCCGTCGCAGCAGACGGCGGTAACTCTGCCCTGCGCCGCGTAACCGCTCAAAAGTTTTTGCGCCTTGGCAAGGCTTTTGGCGCTGATATCCGAGATTATTGCCCTGTCGCACAGGCCGGCGCGCAGCATGTACAATGTGCAGTAGCCGTGGTCGCAGCCTATGTCGGCAAAGACCGAGCACCTCTCCAAAAGGGCGCAGATGCGCGGTATCCTGCCCTGCGGGCCGCCGAAGGTCTTTGCCCTCATCAGGTGTCGAGAAAGTCCTTCAAGTGCTTTGAGCGCGAGGGGTGGCGGAGCTTTCTGAGCGCCTTGGCCTCTATCTGGCGTATGCGCTCACGCGTGACGTTGAACTCCTTGCCGACCTCCTCGAGAGTGCGGGGTCTGCCGTCGTCCACGCCGTAGCGCAGCCTGAGCACCTTCTCCTCGCGGGGGGTGAGGCTGTTGAGAACGGTGAGCAGCGTCTCCTTGAGCATTGTGGAGGACACGCTGTCCGAAGGCGTGACGGCGCGGTCGTCCTCTATGAAGTCGCCGAGGTGGGAGTCCTCCTCCTCGCCTATGGGCGTTTCGAGCGAAACGGGATCCTGCGCTATCTTCTGTATTTCGCGCACCCTCTCTTCGGGCACGTTCATTTCGTGCGCTATTTCGGCGGGCGTGGGCTCGCGGCCGTATTTTTGCAGCAGTATGCGCGAAACGCGCGTCAGTTTGTTTATGGTCTCCACCATGTGCACGGGAATGCGGATGGTGCGGGCCTGATCGGCAATGGCGCGCGTTATGGCCTGCCTTATCCACCACGTTGCGTATGTGGAGAATTTGAAGCCCTTCTGATAGTCGAACTTTTCGACCGCCTTCATCAGGCCGAGGTTGCCCTCCTGAATGAGGTCGAGGAAGAGCATGCCGCGCCCGACGTACCTTTTGGCGATGGACACGACCAGCCTTAAGTTGGCCTCGGACAGCTTCTTTTTGGCCTCCTCGTCGCCCTCCTGCATCTTGCGCGCGAGCTCTATTTCGTCGTCGGCGGACAGCAGAGGGACGCGGCCTATGTCCTTTAAATACATCTTTACGGGGTCGTCGAGGCCTATATCCGAGAGGGCCTGTTCGTAGAGTTCGTTGTCCCTTTCGGCCTCGTCGATTATCTGTATGCCCGCCTCGGCGATCGACTTATAGACATAGTCCATCTGGTTGGGAGTAGTTTCGTACTTCTCCATTATGTCGCACAGGCTGTTGGTGGTTATAGAGCCCTTGGCCTGATGGTCGTCGATTATCTTTTTTAATATGTCGTTGAGCTTCTGATCGGACAGATTCATTTATTGTGCTCCGTTTTTAAGTTTTTCCTTTTGTTTGAGCAGTTCGCCGATCTTCGCGGCGCAGCTGTTGCGCTCGGAGATATCCTTGAGCGACTCTATTTTTTTCGACAGCTCCTGAATTTCGCCGTCGATAAGGTCTTTTTTTAATTTTACTACGCTGTCGGAAAAATACTTCGCGGCGACCTCGCCCGAAAGCTTGGCGCCGTCCGAATAGTCGAGTATGCGCGTCAGTTCATCGAACTCGGGGCTGTCCTCTTCGAAAAATTCGAACACCTCGCTGAGGTGGATGTCCTCCTCCATCATCCTTTTGGAGAGCACATACTTTGCGAGTATGACGTGGATGGGGTTGACGAAGGGTATTCCGCGTATGTCGCAGTCGGCGGCGTAGTCGGCGCCGAATAGAAGGCTGGCAATTACAAAGCGCGAGGCCTTGAGCGAGGCGTTGGCGTTGTCCGCCCGCTCCTCCCTCTTTTCGCTCTTTATCTCGAGCTGGCTGGGCGCGGCGGCGAGGTCGCGGTTGAGGCTCTCGTAGGTGTAGCCCGTTGCGTCGCGCAGTCTCTTTAAGAGATCCTCCTGCTCGGCGGCGCTGTCGGCCGTCTTGATTATGCGTATGGCCTCCGAAACATACCGCCGCTTGTCCTCCGACTTTGTCAGGTCGTACCCCCTTTCGAGCACGAGCAGCTTATAGTCTATGAGGGGCATGGCGGCGTCGAGGCAGCGCTTATAGCCCTCGGCGCCCTGCTGTTTTATGACGTCGTCGGGGTCGAGCCCCTCGGGAAGGGGCACCACCTTGACGTTGAGCCCCTCGCCCTTTAAAATATCCAGCCCGCGCAGGTTGGCCTTCTGGCCGGCGGCGTCGCCGTCGTAGGAGATGAGGACGGTGTCGGTATATCTCTTTATCAGCCTCGCCTGATCCTGCGTGAGCGAAGTGCCCATGCTCGCAACTACGTTTTTGAAGCCCGCCGAGTAGAGCGAAATGGTGTCCATGTAGCCCTCTACCACTATGACCTCTTTGATGGTCTGGCTGCGTTTGAGCTTTTTTAAAAGGTTTATGTTGTAGAGCGTCTTGCTCTTGTTGAACACCACGGTCTCCTTGGTGTTCTTGTACTTGGCGAAGTCGGTCTTTTTGAGCACTCTGCCGCCGAAGGCAATAACTTCGCCGAGGGCGTTGATTATGGGAAAGATGAGCCTTCCGCCCTGCGCGTCGACCAGCCTGCCGTCTACCTCGTTGACGGTGCCGCTGTCGACGATGTCCTGCTTGGAATAGCCCTTTTTTAAGAGAAAGGCGGGCAGGTCGGTGAAGTTGAGGCTGGCGCCCAGACCGAAGGAGCGCACCACGCCCGAAGGTATCTTTCGGTTGAGTATGTACTGTATGTGCGCGTCGGCCTTGCCAGAATTGAGATTGTCGAGATAGAAGTGCGCGCAGTCGTTCATAATCTTTAAAATACTGTCGCGCCTGCGCTTGTTTTCGGCCGTGCGGCGGCTGTCGACGGCGCTTTTGGGCATTTCGAGCCCCGCCCTTTCGGAGAGCAGCTTGACGGTGTCCATGAAGTCGAGCGACTCCATTTCGGAGACGAGCTTTATTACGTCCCCCGAGGCACCGCAGCCGAAGCAGTGATAGAACTGTCCGCTCTCGCTCACCGAAAAAGAGGCCGTCTTTTCGTGGTGGAAGGGACAGCAGGCCCAATAATTGGAGCCCCTCTTTTCAAGCGAAAAATAGCTGCCGGCAACGTCGACGATATTGAGTTTGTCCTTTAGTGTCCTTAAAAATTCCTGATCTACGCCCGGCATAGCAAAATTGGTTGGTTTCTGACTGGTTTTGCCCCCGCGCGGAGGAGATCAGTTGTCGATCTCGTCGAAAAAAGTCCAGCCGCGGGGGACGAAGATGCTGTTGAACATGTACACGGCGTACCTGTCGGTCATCGAGGATATGTAATCGCACACGGCGCGCTCTGCCCCCTCGCTTTGGGCTATGCCGCAGTACAGCGGAGGCATCTTCTGCGGATTGCGGGTAAAGAAGGCGTACATCTCCGAGAGCATCCTTTCGGCCTTTTCCTCCTCGCCCATGGCGTAGCGCGTGCGGTACACCCTTTCGAACATGAAGGAACGCAGGGCCTCGCTGGCCTGCTTTACGTCCTCTTCCATCTCCACGAAGGGCTTGTCCGCGCTGTTGCGCCAGACCGAAGTCACGGCGGTGTTTATGCGCTCGCGCGAGGTGGAGCCGAGCACGGCGACAATGTCTTGGGGGACGTCCTCGGCCCTTAAGAGCCCGGCGCGAATGGCGTCGTTGAGGTCGTGGTTGATATATGCAACTCTGTCGGCTATGTGCACGCACATGCCCTCGAGCGTGGCGTGACCGCCGCTGTCCTTGTTGTTGTGGTTGACTATGCCCTCGCGCACCTCAAAGGTGAGGTTGAGGCCCGCGCCCTCCTTTTCGAGGACGTCGACTACGCGCAGCGACTGCTCGTTGTGCCTGAACCCTACGGGGGAGAGCTTGTTGAGTATTCTTTCGCCGCTGTGTCCGAAGGGGGTATGGCCTAAATCGTGGCCGAGCGCTATGGCCTCGGCGAGATCCTCGTTGAGGGCGAGCGCCCGTGCAAGAGAGCGCGCTATCTGCGCGACGTCGAGCGTGTGCGTCAGCCGCGTGACATAGTGGTCGCCCTCGGGCGAAAAAAAGACCTGCGTCTTGTTTTTGAGCCGCGCAAAGGCCTTGCAGTATATTATTCTGTCGCGGTCGCGCTGATATTCTGTACGCATGGCGCAGGGCTCCTCGGCGCGCTGCCTGCCGCGGGTATCCTCCGAGCGGGCGGCATGGCGCGAGAGAAACTGCCTTTCATGCAGACATGTCCTTTGGCGCACGCACGAAAGCTTATCTTCCATACAACATTTATATACGAATTTTTATTATTTTTTCCTTTTAAAAGGGCAAAATTGTTGCACCCTTCAAAAAATCACTTGGAAAAGCCGCCGCCCACAGAGATGACTTCGCCCGTGACGTACGAACAGCCCGCCGCGAAGAACACGGCCTCGGCCACGTCCTCGCCGCTGCCCAGCCTGCCGAGGGGGATCTGGTTTATCAGCTCCTCCATCTCCTCCTCCGAAAAGCAGTCGTTCATCTGAGTATCTATAACTCCCGGCGACACGCAGTTGACGGTGATGTGCGAGGGGGCAAGCTCCTTGGCGAGCGCCTTTGTAAAGGCGATGACTCCACCCTTTGTGGCCGAGTAGGCCACCTCGCAGCTCGCGCCGACCTCGCCCCATATCGAGGCTATGTTGACTATGGCGCCCCTCCCGCGCGACACCATGGAGCGAGCGGCCTCTCTGCAGCACAGAAAGACCCCGCGCAGGTTGACGCCCACCACCTCCTCCCAATCGGCGAGGGTGGTGTCCTGAATGACGTTGACTTTGGATATGCCCGCGTTGTTGACGAGCACGTCGATGCCGCCGAAGATGCGGTAGATCTCGGCGAACATGTCCTTGACCTGTTTTTCGTCCGACACGTCGGCGCGCATGAGCACGGGGCAGTAGTCGAGGGAGTTGAGCTCGTTCTGGGCGGCGATGGCGGCCTCCTCGTCGTGGCAGTAATTGATGATGACTTCGTACCCCTCTTCGAGGAATTTTTGGGCTATGGCCCTGCCTATGCCCTTTGTTCCGCCCGTTATAAGCGCCTTTTTCATTTAACCTTCCTCATTATGCTCATAATTTTTTCGGCCACCTCCCGGGGAGTGAGGCCGTCGGTGTCTACGATATAGTCCGCCGCGCCCTCATAAATTGCCGAACGGGCGGCGGAGATTGTGCGCACACGCTCCTCGAGCCCGCCCTTCAAAAGGGGGCGCGTTTTGTCGCCCGATATCCTCTTTATTATCTCTTCCGGCGAGGTGCGCAGATAGAATATGCAGCCGCTCTCCCTTAAAGCGCGGACGTTTTCGGCCCTAAGCACGCACCCGCCGCCGAGGGAGATGACGGCACCCCAATGTTCTTTGGCTATTTTTGCCGTGACCGCGCTTTCGATATTACGGAAGGCCTCCTCGCCGTATTCTTCGAATATCTTTGAGATGGGGCCGTGCTCTTTTACTATCTCCTCGTCGGTGTCGACCTTGTCAAGGCCGTACGCTTGGGCGAGACACGAGGCGACGGTGGTCTTGCCGCTGCCCATCATGCCGCTGAGAACAATGTTTTTCATGACTGTGAAATGATAAAAGACTGCGCGGCGAGCACATAGCTTGCCATGCCGAAGCCCGCGACAACTCCCCTGCAGACGGGGGAGATGACCGACTCGCGGCGGAACGGCTCGCGCGCGTGCACGTTGGACATATGCACCTCGACGACGGGCGTTGCTATGGCGGCTATGGCGTCGCGTATGGCGTAGCTGTAGTGGGTGTATGCCCCGGCGTTAAGAATGACGCCGTCGAAGCCCTCGCTTCCCGCCGCATGCAGGCGTGAACATATCTCCCCTTCGACATTGCTCTGATAAAATTCGCAGTCGTGCCCCGAAAGCAGGCGGGAAATTTGGGCATTGATCTCATCGAGCGTCCTTTCGCCGTAGACGCCCTTCTCCCTCTGCCCCGTCATGTTGAGGTTGACCCCGTTTATAAACAAAAATCTCATTGCCTTTCTCCCTGATATTTTTTGTACAGCGCGGCGGCCTGCCCGTCGTCGGGGCAGGCGCCGAAGAATATGCACTCGGCATAGTAAGCCTGATAGAAGAGCATGGCCCCGCCGTTTACTGTCTTTTTGCCGAGACTTTCCGAAAGTTGCAAAAATGCGCTCTTTCGGGGCTCATATATGAGGTCGACGGCCGTCCCGACATTGGTAAGAATATCCTTACCTACGGGTGACAGCCCGACCGTCCTGTGCATGCCGACGCCCGTGGCGTTTATGGCTATGTCGTAGGGGCGCGGCTCTACCGATATAAGGGCCGAAGCCCCCCTGCACTCCTTAGCGACGGTGAGAGCGCTTTGAGTGTTCTTATCGTAGATATACACCTTTGCCCCCGCCTCGGCCAGCTTTTTGGCGACGGCGCGACCCGCTCCGCCCGCTCCGAGCAGCAGCACTTCGGCGCCGTCGGCGGAAATGTTATTGTTCCTGAGCATGAGCATGAAGCCGAGACCGTCGGTGTTGTGGCCCGTAAGATCGGCGCACCTTACCGTGTTGACCGCCCCGAACACGGCGGCGTCGCCGCAGATATGCTTTAAATGAGACATGACGGAGCGCTTGTAGGGTATGGTGACGTTGAGGCCGTCGTATTCGCCGAGCACCCCCTCTATCCGCCCTTCGAACTCCTCCTCGGGAACGGAGAGGGCGTCGTAGGTGATTTCGTTGCCCATGCTGCGCGCTATGAAGGCGTGCATGTCGGGGCTGAGGGAGGCCGAAACATCCCTTCCTATAACGGCAAGTTTCATTTTGCTTTCTCCTTTATGGCTGCGGCGCACTCGCCTATCAAAGCGCAGTACCGTGCGACGGGCAGGGTGAGTTTTTGGGTCTGTCCGCGGCCGACGGGCACTATCATAGTGACCCGAGTGTTTTGCTCGTTCTTTTTATCGTAACGCGCCCTCGCCGCGGCCTCGGCCGCGTCGACGGGTGCGGGCACCCGCCCGAGCACGCGCGCGATGAGGTCGCGGAGCACGTCGGCGTATGCCCCTTCGCAGCAGCCCGACCTTTGGGCCAAATAGAGTTCGTAATACATTCCGATAAGCACAAACTGCCCGTGCGAGAGGCGTTTGTAGTAGAGCTCGAAGGCGTGGCCCGTGGTGTGACCTACGTTGAGAGTGGCCCTCGCGCCGCCCTCGTCGCGCTCGTCGGCCTCGACCACCCTCGCCTTGTGGGCTATGCAATCGTAGGTGATGCCCTCTAAAAAGGAAAGGTCGAAGATGTCGGAGCAGGCGGTCAGCCTGTCGAGGATGGCCCCGTTGAGCGCGCCGTACTTGACTATTTCGCCCAGACCGCACTTTATTTCCCTTATGGGGAGCGTTGAAAGAAAGCGGGGGTCGACTATGACTTCGCCCGGCTGATAGAAGGTGCCTACGGCGTTTTTGACTCCGCCGAAATCGACGGCCGTCTTGCCCCCGACCGAACTGTCGACCTGCGCAAGCAGGGTGGTGGGTATCTGAACGAGCCTGACGCCCCGCATGTAGAGCGCGGCGGCAAGTCCCGCGATATCGCCAACCACTCCGCCGCCGAAGGCGACTACCGTGCAGGAGCGCGTGACGCCCGCTGTGAGCATTGCAGTAAGGATTTCCTTAAGCTTGGTAAGGTTTTTACTGCGCTCGCCCGCAGGCAGGACGTAGACGGGTACCTGACCGAAGGTGTTTAAAATGAGGTCGGAATAGAGAGCATTGACGTTGGAATCGGTGACGACAAAGAGCTGTTGGCCCTTTAAAAGGGGCGCGCGCTCTTCGAAAGCGCCACGGCCGCAATAGATGACGCTGCGGCAGGACGGGGTATCTATCTTCAATGTCTTCATATCACGGCAGGAGAGAATATCTCTCCTCTACCTCCCTTAAATTGTCGCCGCCCAGCCTGTCGGCTACGGCCTCGGCTACGGCAAAGGCCACAACGCTTTCGACTATTATCTCGCAGGCGCATACGGCGGCTACGTCGCTGCGCTCCCCCGCCGCCCTTGCGGCGAGGCCTGTGGCCGTATCTATGGTGTTGAGCCCGCGCATGAGCGTTGGAATGGGCTTCATGGCGGCGCGGACGACTATCTCCTCGCCGTTGGACATGCCGCCCTCTATGCCGCCCGCATTGTTGGTGGCGCGGCAGGGTCTGCCGTCTTTTAAAAATATTTCGTCGTGCACGGCCGAACCCGGCCTCTGCGCGGCGGCGAAGCCCAGACCTATCTCCACTCCCTTTATGGCCTGAACGCTCATTACGGCGGAGCAGATGAGGGCGTCGAGCTTTTTACTGTACTGCATGCAGCTGCCGAAGCCGCTCTTTAAGCCCTTTACGCGCACTTCTATTACGCCGCCCGCCGTGTCGCCCTCCTCCTTAAGTCTGTCTATGGCGGCCATGGCCTCGGCCTCAATGCGGCCGTCGAGCATGAACAGCGGATGTTTTTTTGCTTCTTCAAGCTCTTCGAAGGCGTATTCTCCGTCGTCCCTTACGCCGCCAACCGACCTGACATACCCCGAGACGCAAACGCCCAGCCTTTTGAGATAGCACATGGCTATGCCGCCTGCGGCCACGCGGACGGCCGTCTCCCTTGCGCTGGCGCGCTCGAGAATGTTGCGGGCGTCGTCGGTGTCGTACTTTATCATGCCCGTGAGGTCGGCATGCCCCGGCCTTACGCGCGTAAGGCGGCGGCAGGAGGTATCGGCGCCCTCGGGCGCCATGTAGGGCTTCCAATTTTCGTAGTCGCGGTTGACAACGGCAAAGGCGAGCGGACTGCCGAGCGTTTTGCCGTCGCGCACGCCCGACAGTATCTCTATCTCGTCCCTCTCTATCTTCTGCCTGCCGCCGCGGCCGTAGCCGCTCTGCCTGAGCGACAGCAGACTGTTTATAAACTGTATATCGACGGGCATGTTGGAGGGCAGCCCCTCTATTATGCCCACAAGACACTTGCCGTGAGATTCTCCTGCGGTGGTCAGTTTCATGTGCGCTCCTCGCTTATGGTGTATTTTCCGTCGGCCGTCACCGTGACCGTTATATCTCCCCTCGTCTGTGTGGTCATGGGCGCCGACACGGTGTTGCCGATATCGGCAATGGCCTGCGCCGAAGGACAGCCCGAATAGTTTTCACCGACGGAGATTATTGCGTAATCGGCCGAAAGAGCGTCGTACCAGTCGGGCGACGAGCACTCCTCGCGGCCGTGCCCCGAAGCGGTGACGAAAGTGCACTCTTCGAGCTTTACCTCGTTGCCGCCCGAGGCGGCAAACTTATCGCCGAGCGACGACAGCAGCTTGTAGTTGTCCGCCACTTTCTTGAGTGCGTCCCTGCCCGCCGACGAGGACAGGGCAAAGGCCACTCCAGCATATTCCAGCCACATTACGGCGGACACGTTGAGAATGTTTGCCTCCTGAGCGGAGGAATCGAGTTCGGCGTATTCGCCCTCGGGGTTGTCGGGCGAAGAGGGCGAAAGAAAGGTCATAAAATACCCCTCGCCGCTCACGCCTCCGCCGTAGCAGGAAATTACCCGCTCGGCGTCGCTCTCGCCCAGCGCCTTTATAAAGGACGCATATGATGACGTTATGTAGGTATTCTTTACGGCGGGCATAAACACCTTGCCGACTTTTTTATACTTTAATACCTCGGCAAGGCCGCCGCAGTATTCGCCGAGCACAGACGAACAGACGAGGTAATCTATCCTGTCGATATCCCTCTCGTTGAGGGCGGTGATGACAGAAAGCGTGTTGGGATAGGCCCCGTCGCCGCCGTCGATCAGCATGACTTTGCCGTCGGGCAGCTCGCATATGGTGCAGTCGCCGTAGCCGACGTCGACAAAGGTCACCCTGAGCACTCCCTCCTCCGCCCTCTCCCGTGGAACGAGGTAGGCGGTGAGGTACTTTACGGGCACGAAGATATTGAGTATGACAAGCGCAAGCACGAGCAGCGCGACGAGCCCGACGGAAACCGCCGTCCACAGCCGCGCCCTTGAAATTTTTTTGCTCTTGTCTTTCGCCATCTTTCTTCCCCCTGCATAAAATTATACATTTTATATTATACTATATCCGCGCGCATTTGTAAATAAAATGGCGGCATATAGCGCCTCCAAACAGCAAAAAAACCGCGGCACGCCGCGGTTTTTTTGCTGGGTTGCGTAATATTTTATCAGAAAGATTCGTGAATGGTCCTTGAAATGACGTCGTCCTGCTGCTCCTTGGTGAGCTTGTTGAAGTTGACGGCGTAGCCCGATACCCTCACCGTAAGCTGAGGATACTTTTCGGGGTGGGCCTGAGCATCCAACAGCGTATTTCTGTCGAATACGTTTACGTTGAGATGATGGCCGCCGTCGGCGACGTATGCGTCGAGCATGTTAACAAGATTATCAACTCTGGACATGATTTATTCCTCCCGTAACTATTGATTTTTTTTGTAAGGCGCGGCATCAGTCGTCCTTGCCGAGCGAGGCGGGCGTCACCGAGAAGGTGTTTGAAATGCCGTCGCGCGAGTACTCGTAGGGCAGTTTAGCCACCGACTCCAGAGAGGCCAAAGCGCCGCTCGAATCCCTGCCGTGCATGGGGTTGGCGCCGGGGGCGAGGGGCGTGCCCGCCCTTCTTCCGTCGGGGGTGTTGCCCGTCTTTTTGCCGTAGACCACGTTGGAAGTTATCGTCAGTATGGACATGGTGGGAACGCTCTGACGATAGGTATACTGGCTCTTTATCTTGGTCATGAAGGTCTTTACGAGCCATACGGCTATCTCATCCACTCTGTCGTCGTTGTTGCCGTACTTGGGATAGTCGCCCTCTATTTTAAAGTCGACGGCCAGTCCCTCCTCGTTGCGCACGGGGTAGACTTTGGCGTACTTTATGGCAGAGAGCGAGTCGACGGCGCACGAGAGCCCCGCTATGCCCGTGGCGAAGAAGCGGCGAACCTCGGTGTCGTGCAGGGCCATCTCCAGCGCCTCGTAGCTGTATTTGTCGTGCATGTAGTGGATGAGGTTGAGGGTGTTTACATAAAGGCCCGCCAGCCAGTCCATCATCTGCTCGTACTTGGTCTTTACCTCGGCATAGTCGAGGGGCCCGTCGCCGAGCACGGGGGCGTACATGGGAGATACCTGCATAGCCTTGCCCGTCTTTTTGTCCTTGGCTATCTCGTCCTTGCCGCCGTTGATGGCATAGAGCAGGCACTTGGCGAGGTTGGCCCTTGCGCCGAAGAACTGCATGTCCTTACCCACGCGCATGCAGCTGACGCAGCAGGCTATGCAGTAGTCGTCGCCCATTTCGGGGCGCATGAGGTCGTCGCTCTCGTACTGTATGGCCGAAGTTTCGATGGAGGTCTTGGCGCAGAACTTTTTGAAGCCTGCGGGCAGGTTCTTCGACCAGAGCACAGTGAGGTTGGGCTCGGGCGCGGGGCCGAGGTTTTTGAGCGTGTGCAGTATCCTGAAGGAATTCTTGGTGACGAGCGTTCTGCCGTCTACGCCCATGCCGCCTATCGATTCGGTCACCCATGTGGGGTCGCCCGAGAAGAGCTCGTTATACTCCCTGATGCGCATGAACTTGACTATGCGCAGCTTCATTACGAACTGGTCGATGAGCTCCTGCGCCTCCCTTTCGGTGAGCACGCCCCGCCTCAGATCGCGCTCGATATAGATATCGAGGAAGGTGGAGTTCCTGCCTATGGACATGGCCGCGCCGTTCTGATCCTTTATGGCGCCGAGGTAGCCGAAGTAGAGCCATTGGATGGCCTCCTTAGCGTTTTCGGCGGGGCGGGATATATCTATGCCGTAGGCGAGCGCCATTTCCTTGAGGGCGGAGAGCGCCTTGATCTGCTCGGAGAGCTCCTCCCTGTCGCGTATCTTGTCGGGAGTCATCACTCCGTCCATGTGCAGTTTATCTTCCTGCTTGCGCGCGATGAGGTAGTCGACGCCGTATAAGGCCACCCTGCGGTAGTCGCCCACTATCCTGCCCCTGCCGTAGGTGTCGGGCAGGCCTGTGAGTATGTGCGCCGAGCGCGCGCGGCGCATTTCGGGCGTGTACGCGTCGTACACTCCGTCGTTGTGCGTCTTGCGGTATTTGGTGAATATCTCCTTGACCTGAGGATCTATTTCGTAGCCGTACATGTTGAGGGCCTCTTCGGCCATGCGTATGCCGCCGAAGGGCTGAAGGGCGCGCTTGAAGGGCTCGTCGGTCTGAAGCCCGACTATCTTTTCGAGCTCCCTGTCGATATACCCCGCCTTGTGGCTGTTGACCTGCGAAACTATTTTGGTATCCGCCTTGAGGACGCCGCCTGCGGCGCGCTCCCTGGCGGAGAGCTCCATTATCTCGCTCCACAGCTTTTTTGTGGCCTCGGTGGGGCCCTCCAAAAAGCCGTCGTCGCCCTCGTACGGCGTGTAGTTGCGCTGTATGAAGTCGCGCACGTTGACCTCGTCGTCGCTCCACTTTCCGGGTACGAAATCTTCCCATGCAGTATATTTCATAATTGTGGCCATGACCTCCTGTAGTCTTGCGTAAAATTTATCTTGAAAATTTAATTGCCGTCACCTTTGCACTCTTCGAATTTGGACTCTATCCAAAGCGAGAGTATCTCCTCGGGCTGGTAGCCCGTGCATCTGGCTATCTCCCTGTCGCCGTCCCATAAAATGACGGTGGGCACGCGCGCGACGTTGTATTTTTCGACGGCCTCGGGCGAAGTTTCGATATCTATTCTCTCAAAAGGCACGCCCAGCCTTTCGGCTATGGCCGTCAGCTGAGGCAGCAGGGCATAACAGCCCGCGCAGCCTTCGCCGCTTATTTGGGTTATCTTCTTCATTTTATCGAGAGTATCTCCCTTGCGTTTTTTACCCTGTCGGGCTCGGGCGGCCTGACGCCTTCGAGGGCGTAGGGCATGCCGAGTTTATTATACTTTACCTCGCCCATTGTGTGGTAGGGCAGCACCTCCACCTTCCGGATATTGGAAAGGGGCGAGATAAAGGCTTTGAGCCGCGAAAGACAGCCGTCGTCGTCGGTGATGCCCGGCACGAGAACGTGCCTTATCCATACCGGCTTATTTATTCGGGCGAGATATCCGGCAAAGGCCAGAATGTTTTTATTGGAGTGCCCCGTAAGCTTTTTGTGCTCGCCGTCGTCGATGTGCTTGATATCGAGAAGGACGAGATCGGTGACCTCGAGCAGCCCGTCGAACGCACGGGAATTTTCTGCCGAAAACATTATGCCCGAAGTGTCGAGCGCGGTATGTATGCCCCTGGCCTTGAGGAGAGTGAAGAGCTCCCGTACAAACTCTGCCTGAAGCATGGGCTCGCCGCCGGAGACGGTTATGCCGCCTCCCCCCGCGAAGTAGTTTTTGTATTTGAGAACGCGCGAAGCGACTTCCTCAGCGGTGTACTCGGTGCCCGCCCCCACGGCCCATGTGTCGGGATTGTGGCAGTACAGACAGCGCATGGGACAGCCCTGCATGAACACCACGAAGCGTATCCCCGGGCCGTCGACCGTGCCGAACGATTCAAATGAATGTATGTGACCGGTTAAAGACATATCCGAACCCTTTATCGCCCGCTTTGGCCGTTCCCGCCGTCGGGCGTAAAAAAAGGGCAAACGCTGACCATACGGTCATGATTGCCCAGACGAACGACACTTCCCGCTTTTGTCGCGCTCCCCTGCGGTGCGTCCGCATAAATTCGTCAGTTGCGCGCGGGATCTTTTTGTAGTGACATTGTATCACTTTTATCCGCCGTTGTCAATAGTATTTGCACAAAATATTGATTAAATATTTTTTTACCCATACCATATATTGTGGTTGAAGGCCGATATTACACAAAATAATATATAAGACCCGTCATGGCTCCCGCCGTGACGCCGAAAACTATGATGGCGCCTGCCACGGTAAACATTTTTGCGGCCATGCCGAATACGAGGCCCTCGGTTTTGAACTCTATGGCGGGCGAGGCAACGGAGTTGGCAAAGCCCGTTATCGGCACTATAGAGCCCGCGCCCGCAACGCGGCCTATCCTGTCGTACACTCCGAGCCCCGTTAAAAGGCAGCCGCCGAAGATGAGTATTACCGACACGGTGGCGGCGAGCTCGTCGCCAGAGAGACCGACGTAAGAGAGCACATACCTTAAAAACTGACCTATGCAGCAGATGAGGCCGCCCACCCCGAAGGCGGCCGCGCAGTTTTTGAAGTGGTCGGTGCGGGGCTGAAGCCTTTTGACGTATTCAAGATAGTTGCTGTTTGCTATCTTTGGGGAATTCACTTTACTTCCCCCCTCTTCTGCGGTTTTATAAAGCTTTCGCGCTCGTCGCGGCGCGTGAGATCTATCTCCTTCTTCATACCGCTATTTTGGACGGGCGGAGGGAAATTTATTCAGCCGAGGGCGATATCGAGTATCATCATCAGCGCGAAGCCCGCCACCACTCCCGCCGTGGCGGCCGTCTTGCCGCGGGAAAAGCCCGCGGGGATGAGCTCCGAGCAGACGACGGCCACCATTGCGCCCGCCGAAAAGGAGAGCGCGAAGGGCAGCAGGCCGTTGAAGAAGGCGACGGCCAGCGCGCCCGCGACGCCCGAGAACACCTCCACCGCGCCCGACAGCTGACCCAAAAAGAAGCTCCTGCCACGCGAACAGCCCGAGGCGCGCAGGGGAAAGGCCACGCACATGCCCTCGGGGAAGTTCTGAACTCCTATGCCGAAGGCGAGCATGGCGGCCGCCGCCACTGCGGAGGGAACGCCGCCCGCCGCGCCGAACGCGACGCCCACGGCGAGGCCTTCGGGTATGTTGTGCACGGTGACGGCCGCGCAGGTGGCAAGGCAGGAGCGCTCCTCCGCGCGCTCAGCCCTGCGGGTGAGTAGATCGGTGAGTATTACCACCGCCCCGCCCGCGACAAAGCCGCAGGTGACTACGGCAAAGGCGCTCTCGCCGCCGCGCTCAACGGCGGGCACGAGCAGCGAAAAGCAGACCGAGGCGAGCATTATCCCCGCCGAGGCCGCCATGGCAAAGCACAAAGAGGCGCGGCCCGGCCTCTTCATGAACAGCACGAGCGACGCGCCCGCAGCCGTCATCGCCCAAGTAAAAGTGCAGGCTATCAGCGCCTGCAGCCAGCCCTCGAGGGCGCAAAACACTTGCAATATTTTATCTCCCGTAAAATGGCATATATTCCAAAATATGCATCGCGGGAAAATATGGTGAAAGGCCGCCCGCGGCGGGACGGCAAAGTCCCGCCGCGGGCGGCGAAAGTCAGGGCAGCGGCCTGACGCAGGTATTTTTGTAGGTGCAGAACTCTATGGTGTATCCGTTGGTCTGCACGGGGGCCGAACGGCTTTCGAGCACGAAGGAGGCGTCGCCGTCGAGGTTCGGGAAGAAGGCGTCCGCCCCTCCATCGGCCATCACCTTGGTGACGAGGGCGGCCTCGCAGTAGGGAAGGAGCAGAGTGTATATGCTCTCTCCCCCTATTACATACACCTCGCCCGCGCTGTCCTTTATGGCAGCGAACAGTTGGGCTTCGCTGCGGACGACCGTGCAGTCCTCCCTCTCCTCCATTGCGCGGGAGAGCACGATATTCTTTCTGTCTTTTAGCGGCCTGCCGCCCGGGAAGGAGCGCAGCGTGTTGCCGCCCATTACGACTACGTTGCCCGTAGTAGTCTGCTTAAAAAATTTCATGTCCTCGGGCAGGCGGAACATCAAGGCGTTGCCCCTGCCTATGCCCCAATTCTTGTCGACGTGTACTATAGCTTTCATTGTCACTCCGCCACGGGTATGTCGTATTTGGTCTTGTTGCACTCGTACCCCTCGAGCCTGAAGCTGTCGACGGTGAAGTCGTAGAAATTTTTGACTTCGGGGTCGACTATGAGTCTGGGCGCGGGGCAGCGGGGCTTGGTGATTATCTCCTTTACTATGGGTATGTGCCTGTCGTATATGTGCGCGTCGGCTATGACGTGGACGAGCTCGCCCGCCTTGAGTCCCGACACCTGCGCCATCATAACGAGCAGCACGGCGTACTGCACGACGTTCCAGTTGTTGGCCGTGAGCATGTCGTTGGAGCGCTGGTTGAGTATGGCGTTGAGCGTATCGCCCGACACGTTGAAGGTCATCGAATACGCGCAGGGATAGAGGTTCATCTCGTGCAGGTCGGCAAAATTGTATATGTTAGTCATTATGCGGCGGCTGGAGGGGTTGTTCTTGAGGTCGTATAGCACTCTGTCCACCTGATCGAAGTCGCCCTCCCTGTAGTGGTGCTTGATGCCCAGCTGATAGCCGTAGGCCTTGCCGATAGAGCCGTTTTCGTCCGCCCACTGATCCCAGATCTTGGAATGGAGGTCGCGGATGTTGTTGGACTTCTTCTGCCATATCCACAGCAGCTCGTCTATGCAAGACTTAAAGGCCGTGCGGCGGATGGTGAGGATGGGAAATTCCTCCCTGAGATCGTAGCGGTTGACAATGCCGAATTTTTTAACCGTGTGCGCGGGCGTGCCGTCGCTCCAGCGGGGACGGACGGGGAGATCGGTGTCCCACACGCCGTTAGTCATTATGTCGTTCATGTTGGCGACAAAGATATCGTCTGCCTTGCTCATCTGTGTTCTCCGTAAATTTTTATTATATTTTAGCACAATGCCCCGCGCCCGTCAACCGGGCGCGGGGCAAATATTCAGAATACAT
>CALVRO010000014.1 GCA_944358655.1 uncultured Clostridia bacterium
TTATATATAGGCACCGACGCGCACGAGGCGTGGGCGGGAGAGGAGCTGCTCTCCATAAGCTACACCCTTTCGGAGGACGTAATCTTTTCCACCGACAGCGCCACGGGCAACGAAGTGGCCAACCGCTTCGACGACGTCAGCGACCACATAACCACCTACCTTTCGCGCGCCGACTGGGAGGGTACCTTCCCCGCCACTCCCACGGATGACGAAAAGAACGTCACGCGCGAGTTTATGAATGCCTTCTCCATGGAGAGCTACATAAGCGGCGAAATGGGCGTGGATATCGGCAAAAAGTGGTATGCAGAGCACGCCCCCGTTCCCAACAGAAGGCAGCTCGGCTATGAGGAGACCCAAGTTAAGCTCTACGAGCTCATAGGCAAGCCATACACCGACGAGCTGTGGGACGACCTTCTCGACCAGCTGACGGTGGAGGAGATGCGTGACCTGATAGGTATAGGCAACTTCACCACAAATAAAATAGTCAGTATCGATAAGCCCAAGACCATCGACCCCGACGGCCCCGCAGGCTTCACGCAGTTCATGACGCTCCTCGAGGCCACCGCCTCCGTCTACGATACCTGCTTCTATTGCTCGGAGACCATAGTCGGCGCGACGTGGAACGTCGAGCTCGCCCAAAAGATGGGCAACGCCATCGGCAACGAAAGCCTTATCGGCAACGAGCGCGACGACGGAAGAACATATTCGGGCTGGTACGCTCCCGCGGTCAATATCCACCGCACGCCCTTCTCGGGCCGAAACTGGGAGTACTACTCCGAGGACGGCCTCATCTCGGGCAAGATGGCGGCGGGCGTCATCCGCGGCGCAATGGACAAGGGCGTCTACTGCTATGTAAAGCACTTCGCCGTCAACGATCAGGAGACCAACCGCGACACGGGCACGGGCCTTATCACATGGCTCGACGAGCAGACCATGCGCGAAATATATTTAAAGCCCTTCGAACTTGCGGTAAAGGAGGGGGGAACTACGGCAATGATGTCCTCCTTCAACCGCATAGGCACCGTGTGGGCGGGCGGTAGTTACGAGCTCCTCACCGAGATTTTGAGGGACGAATGGGGCTTTAATGGCATGGTCATCACCGACTACGGCACTTCGTCCTACATGATGACCGACCAGATGATCCGCGCGGGCGGCGACCTCGCCCTCTTCCAGGGTAGGAACCCGTCCACCGAGGGCGACCTCTACACGCCTTCGCACCGCGCAGCCATGCGTCAGGCCACCAAAAACATACTCTACACGGTGGTAAATTCCAACGCCATGAACGGCATGGGCGAGGGCATAATCTATCGCTACGCCATGCCCTATTGGCTGATAGCCGTCGTAGTGCTCATAGTCGTCGTGGCGGCCGCGTTTGCGGTATGGGGCTTCTTCTCTATAAGAAAGTCCGTAAGAAAGCTTAAGGCGGCCTCCGACGGGGCTCAAACTTAAGCGGATACGGGCCGAGGCTTAAATGTAGCCGAGGCATAAAAGCTAATTCTTTCCTCCCAAAGTAAAGGCGGGGCGCGCAGAAAATGCGCGCCCCGCCCGATTTTGGCCGATTTTACGGACAAAACGAAAGGAATTCCTTTAAGTAAGGAATTCCTTTCTGTATTTTACACCATTTTGATATTATATTAAGGCGGGCGCGGCTGCCGCCCGGGTATGATTTTGGCGAGCGTTTTAAAGGGGTTTGGCCGCAAAAGCACTATACTCCTCTCCCTATCGTCCGGACGGGAGATGGCCTCTTACGGCGCGGCGCGCTCCTGTCTACTCGTCGACGGGGCTTGCACGGTATTCGCCCGGCAGGCACCCCGCATACTTTTTGAACACGCGCGAAAAGTGGCTCTGCGAGGAGAAGCCGAGGTATGAAGATATTGCCACGGCCGTCTTGTCGGTGTAGCGCAGCAGGCGTTTGGCCTCGGTCACCTTTTCCTTTAATATAAAGTCGACAAGGTTTTCGCCCGACTCCTTTTTAAATTTCACCGAAAGGCGCGAGCGGCTCAAAAACAGCGCGGCGGCAATGTCCTCGGTGGTTATGGGTTCAGACAGGTGGTGTCTGACGTAGTTTGTCACGTCGAGCACGAGCCGCGAAGGATTTTTGCCCCGCCTCAGCCGCTCCATCCTCTCGGTGTAGTCCACCACCATGCGGTACTGCAGGTTTGTAATGGCGCCCATGTCGCCCAAAAGCTCGCATTTTTGTATGTAGGCGTCGGAGAGCGACAGGGCGTCGTCGGCGTCCATGCCTCCGCTTATTGCCGCGCGCGAAACGAGTGTGGCGGTGACAATAAAGGTGTTCTTCAGCTGCCTCAGCTGGTCGGCGGCCAGCACTCCCGCGCGCACGGCGGGGGCCGCGGCTATCCATCTGTTCAGCCCTTCTCGGTCGCCCTGTCTTACAAAATCTATTATAGTCTGCTCTAGGCCGAGCGTGTTGTGCACGTTTTCGCTGCCGAAGGCCTCGGCAATGTCGGAGTCGAAGCCGCGCTCGGCGCTCTCCTGCTCGGCAGCGTTTTTGAGTATCTTCTGCTCGTCGTCGAATATCATTATGTCGCTCAGGCCCAGCTTTTCGCCGTTGACAATGTAATTCATGGCGCACAGCACCATAATGACGCTGTTGAGCGGCAGCCTTACAATGCCCCTCATGCCTGCCATAAATTCGGCCGTCAGTCCCTCGGGCACGTCGCAGCGAAAGGCCAGCTCTTTGAGCGCCTGGTCGGACTGCTTCATCTGCGACGAGGGCCCGATAACAATCTTTATATCTTCGCCGTTGACAATGCCGTAGTATTCGAAGTCGGGCGTAATAAAGTAGCCTATGTGCGTGTCAATGGCCATTATTTTGTCGGCGCAGGCCGCCATGGGGTCGGCGGGCAGCTTTGAAAGGGAGTAGTAAAACCTCTCTCCGCCCGCGTACACCCTTATGGGCACGCCCGTCATGTCGCCTATCAGCTTGCCGAGATATTTATAGTCCATTGTCATATGGCGCCCTCCAAAGTTAAAACAATTATAGCAAAATTAAAACAAAAATGCAAGACATATATATGATAAAATATTATAATAATTGTGAACTACAAACAAGAGGTATGGAATGAAAATAAAAGAGTTGTTGAAGCAACTGACTGTGGAGGAAAAGGCGGCTCTCGTCGCGGGCACGGATTTTGTGTTTACGAACGCCGTGCCGAGGCTTAAAATACCGTCCCTTCGCATGTCGGACGGCCCCCACGGACTGCGCGTTCAGACGGAGGGAGGGGACAACGGCGTAACGGCAAGCCTGCCTGCAACCTCTTTCCCCACGGCGGCAACGGTTGCAAGCAGTTGGAACCCCGAAAATTCTTATAAAATCGGACAGGCTATCGGCAAGGAAGCGCACAAATACGGCGTGCATGTCGTTCTCGGCCCGGGCGCGAACATAAAGCGCAACCCCGCGGCGGGCAGAAATTTTGAGTATTTTTCCGAAGACCCCGTCCTTGCGGGAAAGATGGCGGCGGCGGAAGTGGACGGCGTGCAGAGCGAGGGAGTGGGCGTATCTGTCAAGCATTTCGCGCTCAACAATTCCGAAAATTTCCGTTTTATGGGCGACAGTATCGCCGACATGCGCGCCATACGCGAAATATATCTCAAAGTGTTTGAGATGATCGTAAAGGAGAGCCGCCCCGCCACGATGATGTGCGCCTACAACAAAATAAATGGCGAGTATTGCGCGCACAATGAGTGGCTGTTGACCGACGTTCTTCGCAAGGAATGGGGCTTTGACGGTTTGGTTATGACGGATTGGGGCGCCATGCACGACCGTATAAAGAGCTTGCAGACGGGGCTAGACCTTGAAATGCCTGGCGACACCGCCATCTGCCGCAAATGGATATTGGACGGCATAGAGAGCGGCAAACTTTCTATGGCCGATCTGGATAAATCCGTCGAAAACGTGCTGAACATGGTGGAAAAATACGCCAAGAAATTTGCGGATGACTGCGATTTTGAGGCAAACGACGCACTCGCCTGTCAAGTGGCGGAAGATAGCGCGGTGCTCTTGAAAAACGACGGCGTTTTGCCCCTTTCGGAGGGGGAGGAGCTGTTCGTCTGCGGCGACTTGTTCACAAAGATGCGCTATCAGGGCGCAGGCAGCTCCATGATAAACCCCACAAAGCTGACAACGCCCCAAAAGGCCTTCGCAGAAAGGGGTGTAAAATATGTATTCGCCCGAGGATATGCCGAAAATAAGACGTCAACAGAGCAAAAATATATCGATGAAGCGCTTGCGCTTTCAAAGCCGTTCGAAAAGGCCGTTGTATTCGCGGGGCTGACCGACTATGTGGAGAGCGAGGGGGCAGACCGTGAAAATATGCGCCTTCCCGAAAACCAAATTAGTCTGATAAGCGCTCTTGTTAACGCGGGCAAAAAGGTAATAGTAGTGCTCTTCGGCGGCTCTCCCGTCGAACTGCCGTTTGCGGATAAGGTGAGTGCCATACTCAATATGTATCTGCCGGGACAGAGCGGCGGAAGGGCGTGCGCAAATCTTTTATTCGGAAAGGCCGATCCTTCGGGCAGGCTTGCCGAAACGTGGCCGTTAAAGTATGAGGACGTGCCCTTCGGCAGAGAGTTCGGCAAGTGTGAAAACGAAGTGTATAAGGAGAGCGTTTTCGTCGGCTACCGCTACTATACGACGGCGCAAAAGGCGGTGCGTTATCCCTTCGGCTACGGGCTTTCCTATACGTCGTTTGAATATTCCGATTTTAATATCGCTCGCCTCGGCGACAAAATTATTGCCGGGTGCACCCTTAAAAACATAGGCGAACGGGACGGCGCCGAGGTCGTTCAGCTGTATTCGGGGCTGAATAGATCGGCCATATTCAGGCCCGTGCGCGAACTCAAGGCCTTTAAAAAGGTTTACTTAAAGGCGGGCGAAAGCGCAAATGTGCGGCTTGAGATGCCGATAGCCGACCTTGCCTTCTTCAATGCGGTCAAAAACGCATGGCAGGTGGAGGGCGGAGAATATAAGATTGAATTCTGCAAAGACGCATATACCCCCATATATGCCGTAGATATCGCAGTCGAGGGGGAGAGTGCGGACGGTATTTACGGCCAAAGGGTGCTTTCCGCCTATGCGGGTGCGGACATGCGCATAGTGACGGACGGACTGTTCGAGGAGATGAGCGGCGTTAAAATACCGCCGCTGCCCGCAAAAAAGCCCATAACCATGGACAGCCGCTTTTCCTATCTTGAAAATGCGGGGTTCATGGGCAAAATACTCCATTCCGCCGTTTTAAGCGTTGCCGACGGTCAGAGGAAAAGGGCTTTAAAAATGCCCGAAGGCCCCGAGCGCGACAACAAGGTAAAGGGTGCATTGTTTATGAAGAGGATATTGGAAAGTAACTCGCTGACGACCATGACTATGTGCGCGGGCAAACAGTGCCCCTACAACTTTGCCCGCGGCTTTATGGAGCTTTCAAACGGGCATATTATCAGGGGAATAAAGTGCTTCTGCACTAAAATAAAAGTACCAAAATTACCCAAAGAGGAGGAAAATTAAATGGCTACTGCGGGGAAAATGCTGAACGCAAGAATTTTCAACAGCAGAGTAAAATCGCAGAACGTTACAAACAAGGAAAAGTGGCTGGGGTACCTTGCCGGCCCGTGCGGTGCGCTCCTGTTCAACGCCGTAATGGCAACCTTTTTGAACCAGTACTACACCGACGTTTTAAAGCTCGGCGGGGTGTGGGGCGGAATGTTTCTTGTAATATTCCCCGTAATCTCAAAGGTGCTCGACGCGATCACAAACGTAATAATGGGTTGGATAATCGACCGCACGCATACAAAGCAGGGCAAGGCGAGGCCGTGGCTGCTGCTCTCGTCCGTGCTCGTCGCCGTTACGGGCGTGCTGCTCTTTGTAGTGCCCGAAGTCAACGAAACGGTCACCATAATATGGGTGATGATATCGTATAATCTGTACTATTCGATAGCCTACACCATATACAACATGAGCCACAACCTTATGGTGCCGCTGTCCACGCGCAACACCTCGCAGCGCGGCGTGCTTGCCGTGTTCAACAACATTTCCACCATTATGATGAGCGGCATTGTCGTCGCCCTCGTATTCCCCATGATAATGCCCTCGCTGGGCGCCATCAAGGGCAACTGGATAATGGTGATGTCGCTGCTGTCGTGCATATCGCTGCCCCTTGTGCTTGTGGAGTACTACTTCACCAAGGAGCGCGTCACGGCCGAAAGCAACGGCCGCGAGCAAAAGCCCGTGCCCTTCCTTCTGCAGCTCAAGGCGATATTTACCGATAAATACATGCTGCTTCTGCTGGGATATTTCCTTCTCTATACGCTCACTTCGCAGCTCAAAAACATGTCGCTGCCCTACTACTGCAACTACGTTTTAGGCACCTATCAGGACGGCATTACGCAGACTCTCGTATCCGTTCTCGGCGGCATACCCATGGGTATAGGCATCTTCGCCGTGTGGCCGCTCGCCAAAAAACTCGGCAAAAAGAACCTCACCGTGCTCGGCTTTTTATTGTATGCGGGCGGCTCGGCCATATGCTGGATGGCGCCCACCAATCTCTATGTGGTATTAGTCGGTCAGTTCATAAAAAATATCGGCGGTCTGCCCTGCGCGTATGTGTTCATGGCGCTGTTTGCCGACGCGCTCGACAACCTTGAATGGAAAAACGGCTTCCGCTGCGACGGGATCGCCATGTCGGCCTATTCCGTAATAATCACGGCCGCAGCGGGCTTTGTGACGGGCATATTCAACGGCGGCATTTCGGCGGCGGGCTATATTCCTCCCGAAGCCGTGTCCGTCGCCCCCGAACTCACCGATGCTATGCAAAAGATATTCACCAATGCCGACGGCACCATGTCAATAATCTTCAATCAGCCGGATGCCGTGAACAGCCTGTTCTCGTTCTTCTTTGTGGGACTTGAAGCATTTGCAGGTATCCTGTATGCCGTAATGCTTCTTCCTGTGACTGTAGAAAAGACGGTTGGCAAGAAACTTGTCATGATCCGTGCGCGCCAGAAAGCGGAGTGCGAAATTAAGGGTGAGGTTTGGGTAGAGCCTGAGATTCGTGCAGCAGAGGAACAGAAGCAACAAGATGCAGAGGCAGAAGAAGCATATCGGCGAGAACTGAAAGAACGCTGTGAACAGAAAGGGCTGAATTATACCGTCGAGCTTGAGAAGCACATCGAGGCGGTGCGTATAAAGGAAGAAAAACAGGCGGAAAAAGAGCGGCTCGCCAAGATAAAAGCAGAGGAAAAGGCTAAACTCAAAGCGGAGAAACTTGCGGCAAAACTTGCAAAGATGACTCCCGAACAGCGCCTGGCTTACGAGAATAAAAAGAAAGTACGCGCGATGCGTGACGAATATAAATGGACGATTGAAAGGGCAAAGGGTGCCTTCCGTCACGAAAAAACACAGGCGGAACTGCATGTCTATGACGCTTCTGCGGGACGCATAGAGGAGCTCTCTCTTCAGATCAAGTCCTTGAAAAAATCGCTGAAAGACGAGAATGCCGATACTGTTGCCGTAGAAGCGCAGATTTTGAAGTGTCAGCTTGAAATCAAGCAACTCAAAGAGAACCGCGAAACGCAACTCTATACAGTACGCGAGTCCTTCAAAAGCAGGAATTGGACAGAGTTCTTGAATGCCGAAAAAGAGGAAGTTGCATCGGTGTAAGGTAATAGATATGACGAAAAATAAGAAAATTGCAATCATTGTTTCATCTGTTTGTGTTGGGCTCGCGCTGGTAATTTTGCTTGGCTTGATATTTACGGGATTGTATGTCGGTTGGGGGCCGTTCACCTACTTGCAGTTTGATAGTCAGGAGCGTGCAATAGTGAAAAAATACGACGCGGAAGAGCGGCAGGGCGAGATAGTATTCTACGGCGCTTCAAACTTCCGCCTGTGGACGGAGATGGAAAACGACCTTGCGGAATATAAGGTGCAGAACCACGGTTTCGGCGGCAGTACCGATAAAGACCTCGTCGAACGCGCTGAAACTCTTCTCTATCCGTATGCTCCCTCGGTGGTATTCTTCCAGACGGGCTCCAACGACTATGTGTCGCTTTCGGGTACCGATGAGGAGAAGGTGGCGGCATGTATGGAATATAAGGAGTATATGTTCACCACCTTTCACGAGCGCCTGCCCGAGGCAAAGTTTGTGGTGATGTGCGGCCTGCTTCTGCCCGGCAGAAGTCAATACACCGCGCTCACGCAGAGCATAAACGACGCGCTCGAAGCACTGTGCGCAAAGTATGACTATATGACCTTTGTCAATGCCGAGGAGATGACTTTCGACGGCGAAAATTATGCGGAGGAGCTGTTCATTGACGACGGCATACACCTCAATCATGACGGGCAGCTCTTGTGGTGCAACAACTATATAAGGCCAGCAATAGAAAATCTGATAGAGGAGTACGGGTTAGAGGAGCTTCGCAGATGAGCAAGGTAAAATCGAAAAAGAAAATTGCAATTATCATATCTTGCGTATGCATTGGCCTGGCGGTTTTTATAGTAGTTTGGCTGATGATATGCGGATATTTGTGGACGTGGGGCCCGTTTTCGGGCATGGCAAATTTAAGGTTTAAAAATCTTGCCGGCAACGGCGATGTGTATTCCGTTGAAAATGTCGAGGAGCTTGAAAACAGTCCGCTCGAAGGAGTGAATATCTGCTATCTCGGCTCGTCGGTGACTTACGGCGCAAGTTCGCTCCAGACCTCGTTTGTCGAATACATAGCAAAGCGCAACAATACGACGTATGTAAAGGAGGCGGTCAGCGGCACCACGCTGGTCGACGAGGGCATTGGTTCATACATATCTCGTATGCAATCGCTCGATAAGGACGCGCATTTCGATATGTTTGTCTGCCAGCTCTCCACCAACGACGCCACGCAGAATAAAACTCTCGGCGAAGTTTCTGCGGACGGTACGACGGAGTTCGATACATCTACGGTGTGCGGAGCGATAGAATACATAATCACATATGTAACGCAAACATGGAACTGCCCCGTGGTGTTCTACACTAATTCATATTATGAAAGTCAGTCTTATTCTGCAATGGTGGAGGCGCTTGAAGAGATACAGCAAAAGTACGATATAGGCGTTATCGACCTGTACACGGACGAAGAGTTCAACGACATTTCAGATGAGCAGCGTGCGCTTTATATGGCGGACGACATACACCCCACAAAGGCGGGCTACCTCGAATGGTGGACGCCCAAGATGGAAGAGTATTTATATGATTTTATAGGACAGAACATATGAAAGCAATCAATCTTAAAACAGAATATTTGGTTAATCCCATTGGTATCGACATTAAAAATCCCCGCCTTATGTGGAACTGCGAGGGCGGAAAGAAGCAGACTGCCTATCGCATAGTCGCCGTTTTGGACGGCAAGACGGTGTGGGACAGCGGAAAGGTTTTATCTTCTTCCATGCGCGCCGAATATCCCAAAGCGCCCCTCTCCCGCCAAAGGGTGGAGTGGACGGTCACTTTATGGGACGAAAACGATAAGGAAGGAGAGAGCGCAACGGCGTTCTTCGAGTACGGTCTTTTAAGTCCCGCCGATTGGAAGGCGAAGTGGATTTCGGGCAACTACCGCGTAAATAAAAAGCTGCGTTACCCCGTCGATTGCTTTAAAAAAGACTTCACAGCAATCGGAGTGCGTAAGGCAAGATTATATGTCACTGCCTGCGGATTATACGAAGTGAAAATCAACGGCAAAAAGGCGGGCGAGCAGATATTCGCCCCCGGTTCCACCGATTACCGCAGGCGCATCCAGTATCAGACGTACGATGTGACGGAGCTTGTAAAGGGCGGCGCGAACGTGATGACGGCGGAACTTGCCGACGGCTGGTACCGCGGCAGCAACGGTGCCAAGGGCAGAACAAACACCTACGGCACGCAGACAAAACTTCTGGCACAGCTCGAACTCACCGATTCCGACGGCAATATTTCGCGCATATGCACGGACGAAAGCTGGGCGTGGTCGAGCGACGGCCCCATACGCTTTGCCGATTTAAAGGACGGCGAAGTTGTGGACGCGCGCATGGCTCCCACCTATTCGGGGAAGGCAAAAGCGGCGGAGTGCGGCGTGCCCCTTACGGCCTCCGACAATATAATCGTAAAGGAGATGGAGAGGTTTTCGCCCGTCGAGGTCATAACTACGCCGTCGGGCAAAAAAGTCTTAAAATTCCCGCAGAACCTTTCGGGATATGTTTCGTTCAGGCTCAACGCCCGTGCGGGGCAAAGGATCCATATCACCCTCGGGGAGATGCTCGGCGACGACGGCGAACTCACGCTGAAAAACATTCAGTGCATACACAAGGGCAAGCGCACGCCCTTACAGGAGATAGACTATACCTGTAAAGAGGGCTTAAACGAATACGCTCCCAAATATTTCTACGGCGGCTTCCAATATGCGCAGGTGGATACGGACATACCCTTTAATAAGGACGATTTTACGGCGGTCGCCGTGTACAGCGCCTTTGAAGAGACGGCCGCGTTCGAGTGCTCGCACCCTCTCATAAACAAGTTTTTCGATATAACGCGCTGGTCGTTAAAGAGCAACTCTACCGATTTCCCCTCCGACTGTCCCACGCGCGAGCGCATGGGCTGGACGGGTGACAGCGAGGTGTTCTTCAACACTGCCTCGTATATGGTCGACTATGCGGCGTTTGCCCGCAAACATGTGCGCGACATCTTTGATAGACAGTGGAAGAGCGGAAGGCTGCCGCAGATCGCTCCGTTTGCCAATGAGGACTGGTTCATGTGGGTGATGAACGGTTCCGTCGGCTGGGCGTGCGCGGGCGTGTATATCCCGCTGTATATGTATCAAAAGTACGGTGATAAGCGTATTCTCGAAGAGAACTACGAAGGGATGCTCAAATACGCAAACTTCATGATAAAGCGCGCCGGCAAGTGGGGAGGGCCTTACGCAAAACCCATGGGCATTTCGCGTAAAAATCGCAAATATGCGGTGAACGCGGGGCAGTCTTACGGCGAATGGGCAGAGCCGCACGATGTAATGGCCTTTCAGTGGTACGACTTCGCCGCGCCCCACCCCGAAGAATCTACCGCCTATACATATTTCACGCTTAAAAGAGTGCTGGAAGTTGCCGAAATTTTAGGCAAAAAACGTGATGAGAGGCTTGCTCGTATCAAGGAATACAGCGAGGGCGCAAAGCGCGCCTATCAAGAGATGGTCACAAAGCCGAAGTTTACCTTAGATACCGATAGGCAGGCCAAGCTCGTGCGCCCGCTCTATATGGGGCTTTTAACAAAGGAGCAGGAAGAGTTCGCCAAAAAGCGCCTCATAAAGGCCTTGGATAACTACGGCTGGCGGCTGGGGACGGGCTTTTTGTCCACGCCGTTCATACTCAATGTGCTCGAAGAGCTCGATACGGAGTACGCCTATAAATTGCTTGAAAACGAGCAGATGCCCGGCTGGCTGTTTATGCCAAAAAACGGCGCGACCACCATATGGGAGAGTTGGGAAGGCAACATGACGCCGGACAAGGGAATCGCATCCTTAAATCACTATTCCAAGGGCGCGGTTTGCGAATGGCTGTTCGGACAGATGTGCGGCATCAATGTCGCGGGGGAAAATAAGTTTGTCATTTCTCCCAAACCGGGCGGCAGTTTAACCTATGCAAAGGCGGAATATCAAAGCATATACGGCAAAGTTGCCTGCGGCTGGCAAAAGGGGGAAAAGGGCTGGGAATATACCGTAACCATTCCCTCTAACTGTACGGCGGAAGTCACTCTTCCCGACGGGCGGAATATGGTTTTGGATGCGGGCAGCTACACATTCTGAAAGATATCGGCCCGCGGCCGAAAAATATATAATAAAGGAGAAAAGTTATGAAAAAAGGAACTAAGATATTTATTTATATCTTACCTCTGCTCGTCTTTGCGGCTATAGCTATCGGCGTCACCTGTGCGGTACTGTTCAGGGAGCCCGAAAAGCCTCAAAGCCAAGGCAGCATTTACCAGACTCAGTCTATAGACAATGGCATGGCGGGGTATTCCTACATATCGTTTGACTATGTGGCCGAGCCCGAGCAGCCCGAGGAGGATGCTCGTTACGGCAACGTGTTCCATCTGTGGTGTTCGTACGTCGGCAGCAACGGCTATCAGGACTGGCTGTCGGGATATTGGCAACTTGCCGAGAACGCCGACGGCACCTTCGGCACCCTTATCCTGACGGGATATTGGGAAGAGGGGGCAACCACTTATCTTGCCGGGGCCGAAAGCGGCACCGAAAAGATTTACGAGCCCGAAAACGGCAAATATAATATCGGCGTGGAGATAGGCGGACAGGGCGTTAAAACCATAGTTTTTGACCCCGTTGCCGATAAGGTGGGAGAGGGTGAAACTCCCGAACCCGAGCCCGAACCCGAGCCCACGCCCGACCCCGGCGAGGTCGCCATGACGCTTGTTGCAACTACCGCCGCAGGTCAGAGCGGCAAACTTGAATTCTATGGCGATATGACGTGGGTGCTGTCCATCAGCTACTACCAGGGCGGCGAATATACGCCTACGGCAAGCGGCACATATGCCTTGGACGAGGCCTACAACATGGTGCTTAGCGTAACAGAGGATACGGCCGAAGTGCTTCCCGAAGATACTTATACTATGACCTGCGACTACGCCACTCAGACCTACAGCGGAACTATCGAGGTGAAAGGTATCCCCGTCATCGGTGACCTCACCTTGAACTTTGCGGCCGAGGGAACCGAGCCCGATCCCGACCCCACGCCCGACCCCGAGCCCACACCCGAACCCGGCGAGGCGCTGTATACTTCCAATGTGGCAAGTATCTTTTCGGGCACGGGCAGCGCATATCTCGCGCTCGAAGAGGGCGGCATATTCAATGTATATGTCACTTACGGTGGCGGTACAAGCTCGTGGGCGAACGGCACTTGGACTATGGTGGGCGATGTTCTCACCGTTACTCCTTCCGACGGAGAAGCCATAAACTGTCCCCTCGCCGACAAGGCTTATACCATTACTTATAACCTCGTGGGCACGCCCGTTGAGTTCGTAATCGATATGGACGAGGACAGCATAACTTATACCATAAATTATATGCTCAACGACGGCACCGGCACCGTGTACAGCACCGCCGAAGTCAAGGGCAATCCGCAGGAAGCCTTTATAACGGCAGCACCCGCAGCCCCCGAGCGCACGGGCTGGCACTTTGCCGGCTGGCATACCAAGGCCGAGATTGCCGCCGCCGACATCGTCAACGGCGTATCAAAGTATATGTGGTTCTTCGGGCAGAAGCTGAGCACCACAGGCATTGCCAAGTACAACGCAATGACCGAGGAGGAGAAGGAAGCACACGCCATTTCCGATGGTTGCATGCTGATAAGTTCGGCGGCCGAAAACGACACTCTCACGCTCTACGCACGCTGGGTGCAGGAGAAGGAGATATCCACCGCAGAACAGTTCAAAGCCATAGCGAACGACCTCTACGGCGCATATAAGCTGACGGCCGACATAACCCTTACGGGCGAATGGGAGCCCATAGGCGCGTATTTTTCCAACTACGAATACTACAATACCGAGTGGTGGACTTATTCCTTCCGCGGAACACTCAACGGTAACGACCATACCATAAGCGGCCTTAAAATAACCTCGGCCGAACTTGACAAGAACTATTCGGGCGAGGGCTCGGTGTGGTTTGACGACGGCGTGACCTGCGACGGCACTGCCGCAATGTTCTCCGCTTTGGCGGGGGCTAATATTTCCGGCCTCACTATTAAAGACGCCGTGATAGACGTTACTTACAGCGGCGACTATCTGTATGTGGGCTCGCTTGCGGCTTTCGACATGATGTCCACCCTCACAAACGTAAAGGTGACAAACTGCGATATGACCGCAACCTTCGATGAAAGAGACCTCACTTACCGCACTAACCTGTTTACGGTGGTTGCCGGTCTTGAAGCGGGCGGCTGGACCAACGTGGTCACGAACTGCGAAGTTTCGGGCAGTATAACGCTCAATGCCACAAACAGGATTGCTCACGGCGGCGAAATTTATCTTGGCGGCATGCTCGGCGAAAACTACTCCACAATGACGGGTTGCAAAACCGACGTGGCCCTTACTTTAAACTACGAGGACAAGGGCACTGCCGCCGAAGATAGCTGCATAACCGTCAATGTGGGCGGGCTGAGTGGCTCGGGTACGGCAATTTCCGGTTGTACGGTCAATGCCGATATAACTGTTATAGCCGTTAAAGAAAACGGCGAATCGTCCGTCAATGTGGGCGGCATAGTCGGCTCGCAGCGCTACATGGTAACCGAAAACAACACCGTGACTGCCGGAATAGTTACAACGGGTACTTCCCTCGACAAAGAAGTTGGCGTGCTCAATGCGGGAGGTGTAGGCGGCAGAATAGACGTTTATTATACCCTTCAGATACTTGCCTACACTCCGATAGTCGAGGCGGGAGCAAGAAACAATACGCAAAACGTTACGGTCAACGGCGCTATTGCGGACGCAATCATAGCCGACGCTGTTTCTGTAATTCCCGGCTGTTGGTACATAGCCAAGGGCGACCAGCCCGACTACGGCGCAACTTCCAATATCGAAGAGGTCATAGCGGCATACGGTTCCTATCTTCCTATTGACAGCTTGCAGGACGGTATCATTTTTATTGTAAATACGCCTCCTCAGGCAGAGTGAAAAATGTATGACGTTGCCGCCGCAGTCGTGCGGCGGCAGCGCAGAAAGTTGTTATGAAAAAGTATTACCTTGCAATAGATATAGGCGCCTCTTCAGGGCGGCATATCGTCGGATGGGAAGAGGGCGGCAAAATTATAACGGATGAGGTCTACCGCTTTAAAAACGGCGTGGAGGAGCGGGGCGGCAGCCTTGTTTGGAATACCGAGGCGCTGTTTTACAATGTTAAGGAGGGCATAAAACGCGCCCTTGCAAAGTATGCGCGCATCTCGTCGCTCGCCATAGACACATGGGGTGTAGACTATGTTTTAATGAACGGTCAAAGCGCCCTTTTACCCTGCGCCGCCTACCGCGACGACCGAACGGCGGAAGTGATAGACGAAGTTCATTCCCGCATATCCTTTAATCAACTGTATAAAAAGACGGGCATACAGTTCCAGCCCTTCAATACCATATATCAGCTGTACGAGGATAAAAAGAGGGGCAGACTGTCCGCTGTCACCGACTTTTTGATGGTGCCAGAATACTTCAATTATCTTTTGACGGGCGTAAAAAAGAAGGAGTACACCAACGCCACCACAACGGGACTTGTAAACGCCCGAACGGGCGATTGGGACGGGGATATCATCGATTTACTCGGTTTCCAAAGAGAAATTTTCGGTAAATTGTATGCGCCCGGCAAAAGCGTGGGTATGCTTAAAGATGATATCGCCGCCGAGGTGGGCGGGCAGATAGAAGTGGTTTTATGCGCCTCGCACGACACGGCCAGCGCGGTGGAGGGCATACCCATGCGCGGCAATCAGCCGTACATCTCCTCGGGCACATGGTCGCTCCTCGGCATAAAGTCGCCCGTTGCTCACACCGACGAAAGCAGCCTTGCGGGCAACTGGTCGAACGAGGGCGGAGTGGGCTATGTGCGCTATCAGAAGAATATCATGGGCATGTGGGTGGTCAACCGCCTAAAAGAGGAATTGTGCCCGGATAAGGACTTTACGGAGATAGTAAAGGAGGCTCGTGAAAGTAGTTTTGAAGGCATAGCCGATATCAACGCTCCGCAGTTCCTTGCGCCCGAGCGCATGACCGAAGCTTTCGACGTCAGCTTAAAGAGCCCGCCAAAGACGTGCGGCGACTACTTCAAATGTGCCTTTTTAAGCCTTGCGGAAAGCTATGCGCATTCTTTAAAAGAGCTTGAATGCAACACTGGCATAAGGGCGGAGAAGCTGTACATTGTAGGCGGCGGCGCAAAGAACACATACCTTAACGAACTCACCGAAAAGGCATGCAAAGTAAAGATAGCTGCGCTGCCCATTGAGGCGACGGCTATTGGCAATCTTAAAATACAGATGCGTTGAAAACATTCATCGCGCAATAAGGAGAATAATTTTTATTATGAACATGTACGAACTTGCAAAACGCGAATACGCCGAAATCGGCATAGATACCGAGGCGGCGATAGAGTGTTTAAAGGATATCCCCGTGTCAATCCACTGCTGGCAGGGCGACGACGTGATTGGTCTGGACGGCGGCGGCTCTCTTTCGGGCGGCATACAGACAACGGGCAACTACCCCGGCCGCGCGAGGAATTTTGAGGAGTTGAAAGTCGACATTAAAAAGGCGTTTTCCTTAATGCCCGGCAAAAAGCGGCTCAACCTGCACGCAAGCTACGCAATTTTGAACGGCGAACAGGTTGACCGCAACGCCTACCACCCCAAGCACTTTGCCCCGTGGGTGGACTTTGCCAAGGAGCTGGGGCTGGACGGCATAGACTTCAACCCCACAATGTTTTCGCATAAAAACGTAAAGGACGGGCTGACTTTATCTTCGCCCGACGAGAATATAAGAAAATTCTGGGTGGAGCACTGCATAGCCTGCCTTAAAATTGCGGAGTGCTTTGCGGACGAGTTCAATAAGCCCTGCCTTGTAAATATCTGGATACCCGACGGCTTCAAGGACGTCCCCGCCGACAGGCTTACGCCCCGCCTTCGTTTAAAGGACAGCCTTGACAAGATACTCTCCTGCGGGTATAATAGAGAAAAAGTGATAGTCGCGGTCGAAAGCAAGGTGTTCGGCATAGGCGTGGAGAGCTACACGGTCGGTTCAAACGAATTCTATCAGAACTACGCGGCAAAGAATAACATATGCTGTCTTTTGGATAACGGCCACTATCACCCGCTGGAATACGTTTCGGATAAGATCCCCGCATTGCTTGCGTTCTATGATAAGCTCGCGCTGCATGTAACGAGGGGAGTTCGGTGGGACAGCGACCACGTGGTGCTGTTCGAGGACGAGTTAAAGGAAATCGCAAAGGAAATCGTGCGCAACAACGCCATAGATAAAGTTATGATAGGCCTCGACTATTTCGACGCGTCCATAAACAGGCTCTCCGCATGGGTGACGGGGCAGAGGGCGATGCAGAAGGCGCTGTTATACGCGCTTCTCATTCCCCACGAAAAACTGCGTTCGTTGCAGGATAGTGCGGCATTTACCGAGCTCATGGTCGCGCAGGAGGAGGTCAAGGACATGCCTTTCGGCGCGGTGTGGAAGGAGTACCTCTCCCGCGAGGGCTTGAAGGAAGATTACCTTACCGAGATAAAGAAATACGAAAGCGAGGTTTTAAATAAGAGATGAAAAATATATTGACTGCGCCCTTTTTAAAGGAAATGTGCAAAACGGCGTCCAATATGTACCGTCTCGGCTGGGACGAACGCAACGGCGGCAATATAAGCTATCTTTTAAAGGAAGAAGAAGTTGCCGAATACCTCGATTTAAATAAAGTAATACGCACCATACCCCTTATGGGCGTGAATGAAGTCGACTTCGACGCAAGCCCGCTCGAAGGTAAAATCTTTATCGTTACGGGCACGGGCAAGTACTTCAAAAATGTCGAGGACGATCCCGAAACAAATTTAGGCATTGTCCGCATAGGCAAAAAAGGAAAGGAAGTCGAGCTCTTGTGGGGCTTTGCGGACGGAGGCAGGCCTACATCCGAATTCCCCGCTCATATGATGAGCCATATCGCCCGCCTTTCGGTAGACCCCGAAAACCGCGTCGTTATGCACTCTCATCCTACCAACACGCTGGCGATGAACTTCGTGCACGAGCTCGACGAAAAGAAGTTCACGCACACCCTTTGGGAGATGTGCACGGAGTGCATAGTCGTATTCCCCGACGGCGTGGGCGTGCTCCCATGGATGCTGTGCGGCACAACCGAAATAGGTGTAGCTACGGCAGAAAAGATGAAGGAATTCCGCCTGGTTGTGTGGGCGATGCACGGCATATACGGCGCGGGCAAAACGCTTGACGAAACTTTCGGCTTAATAGAGACGGTCGAAAAGGCGGCGCAAATCTACATGCTCACCGCGCACCTGCCGCGCATAAATACCATTAAGGATGAGGATATGTTAAAACTTCTGGAACTCTTCAAGGTGACAAATTACAGAAAAGATTTTCTTAACGTTTAACGCAAGTTTTGGCTGGCGACGCCTGCAACTTGCCGTTATTTTGGCGGCGCTGCCGCCCTTGCCGCGACCTTAAGTAGCACTCGTATAATATAGTCGCGGCAATTCCCACCGCGGAGGCGCAGGTATGCGCAAATTGGGTTGCGCTGCGCAAAAACGTGGTTTTGCTTGCGCCGTCAATTATTTAAAATAACTTGGTATTTTATTAAAAGGAGATAATTTTATGGCAAACAGAATAGTTTTGAACGAAACAAGCTACCACGGCGCGGGCGCGATAAGGGAAATCCCCGGAGAAGTTAAAAGAAGAGGGCTTAAAAAGGCCTTCGTCTGCTCCGACCCCGACCTTGTAAAATTCAAGGTCACGGACAAGGTGCTGAACGTTTTGAAAGAAAACAAACTCGCATACGAGCTCTATTCGGACATAAAGCCCAACCCCACTATTGAAAACGTGCAGACGGGCGTGGCCGCATTCAAGGCCAGCAAAGCAGACTATATAATTGCCATCGGCGGCGGCTCCTCTATGGATACCGCCAAGGCGATAGGCATAATAATCGCCAATCCCGAATACGAAGATGTCAGAAGTCTCGAAGGCGTCGCTCCAACAAAGAAGCCGAGCGTGCCCATAATCGCCGTTCCCACCACGGCGGGCACGGCGGCCGAAGTCACCATAAATTACGTTATAACCGACGTTCAAAAGAAGCGCAAGTTCGTGTGCGTGGACGTGCACGATATCCCCGTTGTCGCCGTAGTGGACAGCGATATGATGAGCACGATGCCCAAGGGGCTGACCGCCGCGACGGGCATGGATGCGCTCACCCACGCGATAGAGGGCTACATCACCAAGGGCGCGTGGGAGATGACCGACATGTTCCACTTGAAGGCGATAGAGATAATCTCTCGTTCGCTCCGTTCGGCCGTAAAGGGTGAAAAAGAGGGGCGCGAGGGCATGGCTCTCGGCCAGTATATCGCAGGCATGGGCTTTTCCAACGTGGGACTCGGCATAGTTCACTCCATGGCTCACGCTCTTGGTGCGGTGTATGATACTCCTCACGGCGTGGCAAACGCCATTCTCCTTCCCACCGTAATGCGCTACAATGCCGAAGCTACGGGCGAAAAGTACCGCGATATAGCCAAGGCAATGGGCGTCGAGGGCGTGGACGATATGAACCTTGAAGATGCGCGCAAGGCCGCCTGCGATGCGGTGGCTAAACTTTCCAAGGACGTGGGCATACCCGAAAATTTAAAGGGCATAGTAAGGGAGGAGGACATAGATTTCCTCGCGCAGTCGGCAATGGACGACGCCTGCCGTCCCGGCAACCCCAAGGACCCTACAAAGGAGGATATTATAGCTCTCTATAAATCTTTGCTGTAATTAAACTCGTTCTTCTTAAATTTATCAAAAGCCGTCGCGTTCGTAGCGACGGCTTTTCTATGTCGATTAAAATTATAACCTGTTCTTTCGTGTAGCTTTACCGATTTAAAACCTGCCTTTTCGTGCAAAATGTTTGATATATAACTTGCCTTTTCGTGCAAGGTGTGCTATAATTGCAGAAAAGGCGGTAGAAATTATGATTTTAAAGCGCAAAATTTATGATAAACTCGTAGAGTGGAAGAGGGAGAGTAACGGCTCCACCGCTCTGCTCATCGGCGGGGCGAGGCGAGTCGGCAAGAGCTTCGTCGCCAAGGAGTTCGGCGAAAACGAGTATAAGAGTTATATTCTTATTGACTTTGCCGTCGCTCCGCAGGAGATAAAGGACTTATTCGTTTACGACACGGGCGATTTGGAGCTGTTCTTTCAGAAACTTTCGCTCTACTATTCGGTGACATTGTATAAGCGACAATCTCTCATCATCTTTGACGAGGTGCAGCAGTACCCTCTTGCGCGACAGTTTATAAAATACCTTGTTGCCGACGGCAGGTACGATTATGTCGAAACGGGTTCGCTCATTCGGCTCAAAAAGAACAGCAAGGGTATAGTCATTCCCTCGGAGGAGGAGCATATAGATATGTTCCCGTTGGACTTCGAGGAGTTTTTGTGGGCACTTGGCGATACTGCGACCGTGCCCGTACTGAAAGATTTTTTCGATAAAAAACAGCCGCTCGGCGACGCCGTTCACCGCAAGATAATGAATGCTTTTAAGCAGTATATGCTTGTGGGGGGAATGCCGCAGGCGGTGCTTGCATATCTGCCCGAAAAGAGCTTTGAACGGGCGGACAGGGCAAAGCGTGCCATTATTAATCTCTACCGCGAGGACGTAGCAAAGTTTGCGGAAGGGTACGAGGACAGGGTGTTTGCCATCTTCGATAATATCCCCGCACAACTTTCAAAAAAGGAAAAGAAGTTCAAGGTAGCTTCGCTTAATAAGGCGGCGCGTTTCCGCACATATAAGGATGCCTTTATCTGGCTGAACGAAGCCATGGTAACTAACAGCTGTTATAACTGTACCGACCCGAAAATAGGTCTTGCGCTGAGCGCGGAGGAGAGTACATTTAAGTGCTATATGGGCGACACGGGGCTGTTGGTTACGCTGGCGTTTATGGATATGCCGTATGCCGAAAACGAGCTTTATCGCGCAATATTGTTTGATAAGCTTGGCATAAACGAAGGCATGATCATGGAAAATATCGTCACCCAGATGTTGCGCAGCAAAGGGAGGACGCTATATTTCTATTCCCACAGCGATACCGACCACAGGGAAAATCACATGAAGATCGACTTTCTCATCTCCAAGAACAAAAAGATAACGCCCATAGAGGTCAAGTCGGCGCGCTATCAGCAGCATTCGTCGCTCGATAAGTTTATAAAAAAGTTTAAGGGCAGGTATAATCAACCTATAATCTTATACACAAAGGATATAACGGAAAAGGACGGCATACTGCATCTGCCGGTATATATGGCGATGTTTTTGTAAGCTGAAATTTTTTGCGGATATACGCAGTTTTTTATGTTAAATAGGGGCGGGCTGCCATTCGGCAGCCCGCCCGTACATATAAATGGAGATATTCAGGAAAGTTCAGAGCGTAAATTTATAGTAAATTTTTTGCTGAAACAGCCTTGGGGCACGATTGGGGCATAACTTTTTCAGTTGTCAAAAAATAGCCGTTTTTGAGCCGTTTTCGCTTAAAAATGCTTCATGTTTGGGCGTTTTTAAAATTGGTCAACAGCTTCAAGTCCAACAAGCGGAAAATGTTGGTGATAATGGCTTTCGGGTACACCTGTTTCCTAGTCGGCGCAAATGCCGTTTTGCGGAAATGCTTGTAGTCTCACATTTCCGCCTTAAAGCATTGCGCCTCCTGGCGCAGTTTTGCGCGAGGGCTGTGGAAAAATCAATGGTAAATCTTGAGAATGGCAAACTTTGCTTTAAGCAAGCAGGCGTATGCCTGCTTGCAAGTGCGCTTCGTTGTCTCTCCTCTTCCCGCAAAAGCCACGGTTTTGCGCGAGGTTTGGGATGGTATTTATCGAATGACAAACTTTGCTTTTAGCGGGGCGGCGTATTTGCGCCGCCCCGCGATTTCGGCCGTTGTGCTTCTCAAACGGCGTAAGGGCAACGCCGTTTTCGGTCATCACGTCGGGCAGACTTAGGCCCTCGTTCACCTCGCAAGGCAAAACAACACACTGTTGTTTTGCCTTGCTTGTCTTCTTAACGAAAAATCACGGCTTTGCGGGAAGCCTTATGAATACGGAAGTTAAGCTTGTTGTCGGGTTTTTTCGAAAAAGTAGTCGGGAACGACGCTTATATATTATCACGTTTACCGTTTGTTCCGTATTTTTACCGTTTGTTCCGGCGCTATTGATAAATTGCCGACAAGTGATAAAATTATGGTAAAGGTCGGACTTCGTCGTGACTCTCCGGCGTTTTCTGCGTGACCCGCCGCCTCTTTTTTCTGCGGGTATTGATTTTTTGAGTTCGCCGTGCTATAATGGGGGCAGAGGGAATATGTTTGCCTATTTTCAGGATTTTTACATAACGCAGCGCTTCGGTGCCAGCTATGTCATCACCGAAGTTGTGATAATAGTTATGGCCGTACTGCTAATGAGCAGGCTCGACACGCTTTTCCGCGCGGGGCGCCGCCTGAAGAGCACTGCCGTTCTCGCTGCCAAACTTACGCTGTCCTTTGTTGCGGTGGTGTTCTGCGAAAGCCTTCTCTACATGCTGCCCGCCCGCAATACTCATGCGTTGGACGCGGTATATCCCCTGTTTATCGCCGTCTACGCTCTGTTTGTCAGCGATCTTAAACCCGTCACGCGTCTCTCCGTCGCGCCGCTGTATTATGCGCTTGTGCTGTTGAATATGGGGCTGTCGGAGGGGATAGGCTATATCCTGCGCGAGAGCACGGGCTGGAACGGTTATACCGCCGTTTTTCAGTGCCTGTATATTATAGTTGTATTTGCCGTGCTAAAGATTTTCAGCACGCAGAAATTTGACTACGCGTCGCCATATTACGCGATATTCATAGTGGCGGTATCCGCCGTGACGGTGGTCATATACCACATACTATCGCCCGCCGGCCTCGACAGATTGCTTCTGATAGCGGTAGATCTGGGTTATTTCTTCCTCGACATGCTTGCCTACTTCATCTTCTGGCTGACTGCGCGCGAGCACAACCGCCGCATAGCCGCCGAGATACTGCAGGAAAAGCAGGAGAGCGTCCGCCGGTTCGTGCGGGCAACGCAGGAAAATTACGAAAAACTGTGCGCTCTGAGGCACGATATCAAAAACCAGTTCGCCGCCATGTCCATACTTTTGGATAGTGGCGACTATGCCGGGCTGAAGAGCTATATGGGCAGGTACTTCAAGCAATACGAGCTCGAGCTCAACCGCTCCAACTGCGGCAACATCGTTTTGGACAATCTCATCAATATCGAGATGAGCAAGGCGCGCGAGGCCGGGTTGAAGATAGAGTGCGAGGTGGCCGTGCCGCCCGTGCTTCCCTTTGACGACGCCGATCTCTGCAGCGTGCTCACCAATCTTTTGGATAACGCCATAGAGGCGGCGGGCATGCTGGAAATTTCCGAGGACGACGATGCGGCCTCGGTAATAGCGCTGAACATAAACTGCCGCCGTGACTATCTGTTCATAAGAGTGGTAAACGCCTGCTGCGACCTGCCAGACGGCGAGTATATTCCCACGGGGACAACCAAGGACGACAAGTCGCTCCACGGCTACGGAACAAAGATAGTAATGCGCATAGTAAAAAAATATCACGGAAGCGTGCGTTATATGGTTAGCAACGACAGCTTCACCGCCGACGTCATGTTGGCTATGCAGACGTCGTGATGATATTTTAGGGAGGGGAATATGTCAAACGTCATCAACATCGCCGTCTGTGACGACGATGAAACCATGCTGCCCGTAATAACGGGCGTGGTGCGCGCAACTTTCGAAGGTCACGAGGCGCGCATAGACACCTTCGGCAGCGCCGACGCGCTGTATGCCGGCATGGATGCGGCAAAGGGGTACGACCTCATCTTTCTGGATATAGACATGCCCGGCACCGACGGCATATAGTTCGGCGTCAAACTGCGCGGAGAGAAGAGGAATACCGATATAATATATGTTTCCGAGCGGGAGGACAGGGTGTTTGAATCATTTAAAGTCCACCCCTTCGGGTTTGTGCGCAAGCGCAATTTCTTAAAGGATATCAGCTCGGTGGTAAAAATGTGGCTCGACGGCCGCAGCGCCGTGCCTGCGGATAAGATAGTGATAGAGGGCACGGGCGGCAGCTTTGCGGTGGCGCTCAGCGAGATAGTGTATATCGAGAGCATGAAAAAACTGCAGTATGTGCACATAAAGGGCGGGAAGGAGCCCTTCGAAGCGGCGAGCTCGCTTGAAAAGTTTGCCGAAAGGTTCGCGCGGTACGGCTTTTTGCAGCCGCACAAGAGCTATCTCGTCAACTATCTGTACATAAGATATATAGGCAAGACCGAGCTCGTTCTGACCACGGGCGAAAACATTCCCGTCAGCCGCCGTAGGGCGGAGGAGCTCAAGGGCGAATATATGAAGCTCATGCAGGATTCCACGCCCGCCGCTCTGCCTCGCCAGACAAATTAAACAAATACTTCGGAAATACATGCCGACCGTTCGTTCCGCACGAACGGTCTTTTTTTGGCCGCTCATTCTGCCCGGGCGGCCTTTTTGCGCGCCCGTTCGGCCTCTTTTTTCGTATAGGCGCCTTTGGTTGCGAACCTATTGCAATTTATTTTTCGCGTGATAAAATGTTCGTGACGATAAAAAGTTGTCCTCGGGCAACACAAAACGGGAGGGAAAAATGTTGACGGTAATCAAAACGTGCGGCGCCGCGGCGCCGTAAAAAATCCGCGGAGAAAACTTTTTGCGCAAGGCGCGGTCATCCGCGCCACAATATCGATCAGGAGGAATTTTCATGACAAAATCAAAGACACTCTTCAAACGTCTCAGCGCCGCGGCGGTCGCGGCCGTGATGGGGGCGGGGCTGATAGTCGTTGCTCCCGGCACGGCCGATGCGGTTTCGGCCGACGACTCTCTCGACGTCAACACTCTATATCAGAACGGCGTCGAACTGTCCACCGAGATAGAGGAGGAGGGCGCTGTCCTCTTCCAGAACAACGACGGCGCTCTGCCCCTTGCGGGCGGGACAAAGGTAGACCTGTACGGCTACATGAGTTACAACATAATCCATGGCGGCGGCGGTTCGGGCAAAGGCAAGTGGGACAGTAACTGCCTTCAGGAAAAGGAAGCCTTCGAGCTCGGCGGCTTAGACGTAAACGACGCCCTGTGGGACTGGCACGGCGCGGCCGACGGCGCAAACCTCGTTCAGGAGAGCTGGGTAGCCGACAACGGCGGCGAGTTGGTAAACGGCAACACCTACAACATCCCCGAGGTCACCGCCGATACATACAAGAACTACAGCGGTGAGAAGAACGACGTCGCCATAGTTACCTTCGGCCGTCAGGGCCATGAGGGCGCCGAGCTGCCCATGCACATGGACAGCAACTATGTGGACTCCAACCTCTCCATACGCGGCGAATATTCACGCACCTATCTCGAGCCCACTCAGGTAGAGCTCGACCTTCTGAAGTACCTCGACGAACAGTACGAAAAGGTAATAGTGCTTCTGAATACCTCCAACGTCATGCTCATAGACGAGTATCTCGCCTATTCGGACGCCTGCCTGTGGATAGGCGGCCCCGGCGAGGCCGGCCTCATCGGCGTGGCGCACGTTCTTCAGGGCGAGGACGGCACCGGACAGCAGATCAGCCCCTCGGGCAGAACTTCCGATACATGGATGAGCGATTTCTACTCCAACGTGGTATTCTACAACAACGGCGGCGGCACCACATACACCAACGCCGGCAATCGCAACAACAACTATAACCAATACGAAGAGGGCATCTTCATGGGCTACAGGTGGTACGAAACCGCCTATGCCGACAAGCTCGAAGTCACCGGCACCCCCGTCTATGCTGACGCAAACGGCACGGTAAAGGAGGAGGCCAAGACTTATAACTTCTACGAGGACTACGACGAGCTCGTCACAATGCCCTTCGGCGGCGGTCTGTCCTACACGACATTCGATTGGGAAGTGGTCTCTTCGGATATCAAGCTCGAAGCCCACGGCACCAACACCATAACCGTGCGCGTCACCAACACGGGCGACTACGCCAGCAAGGATACCGTTCAGATATACATGAACGCTCCCTACTACGAGGGCGGAATAGACAAGGCCGAAGTCGTTCTGGTGGGCTTCGCCAAGACCGACCGCTTAAAGCCCGGCGAGTCAGAAACGGTGGAGATATCCTTCCAGACGGACGATCTCGCCTCTTACGACTACCTCGGTTACAAGGCCGAAGTGCGCGGCGAAGATTATCGCGGCAACGACAAGTGGGGCGGCTTCGTGCTCGAAGCGGGCGACTATGAGTTCCGCGTTCAGAGCGACAGCCACACTCAGAAGACCGAACCCGTTGCGGTCACTCTCGCCGAAGATTACCTCTACACCGAGGAGGGCGAGCTCGAGGGCGCCGTCGGCATCCGCGAGTCGGACAAGACCGAAGCTTACAACAAGCTCAACGACGTCAACGCCACCGACGGTTCAGGCATGATCTATATGCAGCGCTCGACCATGGCGGCCGATTGGGATACCATATGCAACAAGAATAATCCCAACGCGCTCACCACGGCGGGCTGCCGCGAGGACGAGCTCAAGGTTAAGGCGTCGCTCGGCAGCGGGCAGGAAACGGCCATAAATCTCGGCCAGCAGCAGACGGCCGAGGTCACCTACAAGGTGCCCTATCAGGATACCACCCTCGACATGACCATCAACTACAGCTATCAGGCCTCTACCGAGTTTGTGGGCAACGACAACAACTATTGGGGCGAGGACAACAACGCTCAGATATATAAGGACGCCGTTGCCAACGTAGGCAAGAGCACCACGAATTACACGCCCGACACGCGCTGGACTCGCGCAGCGAGCGGTGTCATAAGCGAGAGCGACCCCGTTGCCACGGGCACCGACCCCACAACCACCTACGGTTGGGACGAGGTTCCCGCCGACGACGGCCGCTGGGACGATTGGGTAGACCAGGGCAGCTGGGAAGATTACGCCAAGATCCAGGGCACGCAGTACCTCGGTTCGTACGAGAGCATGGGTCTTGAGAGAGGCAGCGCCTCCGACGGCCCCGGCGAAGCCGGTACGGGCGGCAAGGAAAACAACACCTGGTGGCCTTCCGAGGTGGTGATGGCCTCCACATGGAACCCCGAAGTCGTCGAACGCATGGGCGAGCAATACGGCAAGCAGTGTCTGGCCACGGGCATAACTTCGTGCTTCGGCCCCGCTATGGACACTCACCGTTCGCCCTTCGGCGGCAGAAACTTCGAGTACTACTCGGAGGACGGCTATCTCGCGGGCGTGATGTGCCTTGCCGAAACGGCCGGCATACAGCGTCAGGGCGTAGGTACCTTCAATAAACACTTCATGCTCAACGACCTCGACGGCGGCCGTTCGGGTCAGATAGACTACTGCAACGAGCAGGCCATCCGCGAGATATACATCCGCGCATGGGAATACTCCATGAAGTGCGAGGAAGCGCCCATGAGCGGCATGATGGCCTCCCTCAACCGTATAGGCATAACGTGGGCCAACAGCGGCCTCTACATCGGCATCGTACGCGAGGAATACGGCTGGAACGGCCTTATGATCTCCGACGGTATGGACGGCGTCCATTACTCCGGCGAGGTCAAGGCGGCCTACTCGGGCATAGCCTGCCTGCTGTGGCAGCACGGCGTCAACGACGACTCCGAGGCCGAGCAGAACGACGGCTACATCTTTGAGGGCTGTGTGGCCGACGCCTCGCATATAGCCGATTACTTCGGCGCCTACCAGCTCCGCGGCGTGGCAAAGTCCAGGCTGTGGTACGACACCCATATACTCTCCTCCGAGGAGCAGATCTTCAACCTTGCCGACTATTGGACGGCCGAGGTAAGCTACAACTACGAGGAGATGGACGTCGCCGACCTCGACTCCGTCGATTATGAAAACACCGACAAGGGCGAAGAGGAGACGGTGGGCGGCTGCGGCTCGGCCCTCAACGGAGTGGCGGCACTTGCGGCGGCCGTTCCCGTACTTGCGGCGTGCGCATATGTGTTCCGCCGCAGGCGCAGTCAAAAATAAATAAATAAATTCAAATCGGTCAAAGTCCGCGCCCCGTGCGGCGCGGACGCGGCCGGAGGTGCAACATGGAAGATAATCGTGATATCGTAATGCCCGCTCCCGCAGCGGACGAAACGCCCGCCGAAAGCGGCGGGGGTGTGCGCTCGGGCAGAAGGCGCAAAAAAGATAAGCCCAAAAAGCCGCCGTGCGCGGCATACAGGGCGGTAGACAAGTACTTCGGCTTCAGCGAGCGGGGCACAAACCTCAAATCGGAAATATTCGCCGGCATACTCATGTGCGTGGAGGTGGCGTGCTTTATGATGGTCACGGCCATGATGCTGCAGACCGCCGCGGCCGACGAGATAGCCAGATGGACTCCGCTTTACTACGCGGTGGCTCTCATTTCGATGATATCCACCATATTGATGGGCGTAATATGCAACGCGCCCTTCGCGCAGTCGATATCTCTGGGCATGGTCATGCTCGTCATCGCGCTGCTCGGCAACTACGCCGAACTGAAGTATGCCAACGTTATGGCGATAGCCCTTGTGAGCAATCTCGTCTATATGTTCGTAATGCTTGTCAAGCCGGCGCGCGAATGGGTATTCAACGCCGTGCCCGAGGAGATACGCAAGGTAATGCCCGCCGCCATAGGCGCGTTCATGATAGTGTTTGCGCTCATTCAGACAAATGTGTTCACCGTCAACACCCTCAATTTCAACGGTAACATAACGGGCAATGCGGGCGACCCCGTGTCGTTCTTCGGGTTCTCCTACATAACCTTCAACCTCGATACGTCCGACAGCGCGAATTTCTACACCTATATGCCCGTCATCATGGCCATTGTCGCATTTGCGGTATTCGCCCTGCTCAAGAGCTTCAATTTAAAGCACTCGGCAATAATAGCCTTCGGCGGGACTACGCTGGTGTACGCGGTGTGCTGGGCCATCCGCGGCAACTTCACCGACTATAACCTGTATGCGTTCTTTGTTCCCTCCTACGGCGGGTACATGCATTTCAATACCGCGGGACTGTCCCGCATGTTCAACAGCCAGCTGCTCGGCCAGGCCTTCAAGACGGGTTTTGACTTCTCCGCCCTCACCGAAGCCGCCGGAGGCGGGGCAGTGGCGCTGTTGTTCATAGGTTCGGTGATAAGCTTCCTTGTGGTGGGAGTGTGCGAAACTGGTGCCGCCGTCTGCGGCCACGGCTATGTCGCAGGTACGTTAAAGGAAAACGGCAGACCTATATACACCTTCCACACCTTCACGGGAGGCAAGGCCGTGGTCGGCACTATTCAAAGCTTTGCCGACGTATATACGGTCAACGCCCTTTCAAGCGTCATCGGCTGTGCGCTCGGCGCCGGCCCCGTGGCCGTCCGTTCGGAGAGCATAGTCGGCGCGTCCGAGGGCGGTAAGACAGGTCTTTCGGCAATAGTTGCAGGTCTGCTGTTAATAGTTGCGGTGTTCAACACCTTCTTCAACGGCATATTCATCAACGGCACCGTGGCATACGGACTCATGCTCTATGTGGGCTTCATGCTCCTCACCTCTCTGAAGAACGTCGATTTCACTTCGGCTACTTCGGCGCTTCCCGCGCTTTTAATGGTGGTAGTCACCGCCGTCAGCACTAACATTGCCGCCGGTGTGGCGGTGGGAATAATCGCCCACACCCTCTTCAAGGTGATCGGCCTGAAGTTCAGGCAGGTAAGCATAGGCACCTATGTGCTCACTGTATTCATGATAGTTGCCGTCATATCCATGTGGTATGTATTCTAAAAATTTGTCAAGGAGCTAAAATAATGAGTAAAAAAAGATTGTTAACGCTGGGCGGGATAGCCCTGTGCACATGTGCGGCCATCTCGCTGGCCGCCTGCGGCGACAACGGCCCCAACAAGAGCGATATAACTACAACGCCCCTCGCCGTCCCCACTAACGTAAAGGTAAACACGACCGACGATACCGACGTGGAGGCATTCTCCGTCACGTTCGACGCCGTCGAAAACGCGTCGTCCTACCGCATATACGTCTATCGCGACGGCGATACAAAGGCGAAGGTAACGTCGACTACAACTACAACGGGCGAGCTGCCCAACGACCTTGAGGCAGGCAAATATAACGTACGCGTAATGGCGGTAGGCAACGGTATAACCTATACCAACTCCAATGGTTCGGCGGAGGTCGAATTCGAGCTCAAGACATGGGAGGTCAAGCCTCTCGGCGCCGTGACCGATATCGCCATGGACTGGGATTTCGATATCGACGCCGCGCAATATCCCACGCTTTCGTTCACGGGCGTTGAAAGCAGCTATGTGCAGTATTACTACGCTCAGTTCTTTGCGGCCGACGCTCAGGGCAATAAGACGGGTGACGAGGCAACTACCTTCTTCACCATTCCTTCGGGTGGTTCGGCGGAAGTCGAGTATATGCTCACGGCCGATCAATACGGCGATCTCACCCCCGGCTATTGGGTGGCAGAGATCTACGCAAAATCGTCCGATACCGACCGCTACACCGACGGCGCGACAGCCTCGGCAAAACTTGCGTGGACGAATGTCAGTCTCGCCGTTCCCGAGGTCACCGTTAAAAACGACAGCGGCATTGCGGTGGAAGTCGAAAACCACCTCGACCTCTACGAGGGCGTCGACTTTGTATTCAACGTATATTCGGATGAGGCGGGGACAGACCTCGTGGCCACCAAGACGGTAGAATATACCAGCAACTATTCAATGTTTGGCACCACATACACCAACAGCGCCTCGTTCACCGTTGTTGAAGGAACACCCGGCGAAAACGAGCTTGCAAAGGGTAGCACATACTACATTGCCGTGCAGGTAAAGGGTGAGGACGGCATTTACTCCAATTCGCCCGTCAGCGAGCTTGTCAAGGTCGAGGCTGCCAACGCAGGTTCGGGCAGCACCGGCGGCGGTGGATTCCCCGGCGGAGGTGCCGGCGGTGGCCCCGGCGGAGGCGGCGCGTCGCTTACCATCGCTTCAATTCCCGCGTTTGCGTCCGGTGCGGCCGAGGTCAAGTTCACGGTCGACGCAATGGGTACCGCATGCAACATAACGGGTTCTCTCAACGCAACGCCCACCGATGGTTCGACATATTCCTACACGCTCTCAGGCAAGGGCGGAATGAACGAGACCATAACGGGCACGCTTGAACTTAAGTCGGACAACACCGTCGTATGCGTCGTTAAGGGCTTCGGGCCTTTCTCCGATACCACTTTTAACGGAACGTGGACTGTGGCCGACGGACAGATAACCATAACGCTGGCGTAAGCCAAAACGGCAGAGTGTGCGGGGCGAGACAGCATTATCTTCCCTCCCCCTAAAAATAAGATGTTCTCCCGTGCATCTGCAGTAACCGACTGCGGGCGGGCGCAGTATTGCGCCCGCCCGCAACTCATATCCCGGCGAGGGGAGGGATATTTTTAGTGCAGAGGAGGAGGTATATGAATATAGCGGTAATAGCAAACGATGAAAGCAATGCGCGGAGGCTGTGCGGCATGCTCGGCGAGTTCATGACAAAGTACGACGAGCCGTACAAGGCCGACGTGTACAGCGACGAGGAGGCGTATATCCGCCGCGACAGGGCGGTGTACGACGCCGTTTACGTCGAGGCGTGCGGGCTGCCGGGCATGGAACTTGCGGCCTTGAAGCGCGTGCGCGAACACGACGGCGTCGTAAAGATAGTACTGATCGCCGACAGCGCGCGCTTTGCTCTGCAGGGCTACGAGTACGACGTTTTCGACTATCTCGTCACGCCCATGGAGGAGGCGTCTTTCGGTCGTCACTTCGACCGTCTTTACGTCCGCTTGCGGCAGGGCGGCCGCCCCGAGGTGTTTATCGAGGAGCGCAGCCGCGTCACGCGGCTGTTCGTGGCGGATATCGACTACGCCGAGACCATGGGGCACAAGTGCGTTGTGCATCTGGGGCGCAGGAGCGTTGAAATAAGGTGCACCATGGCCGAGCTGTCCAATCGGCTCGGCCCCTACGGTTTTTGCATGTGCAATCAGTGCTATCTCGTCAATCTCGACCGCGTCAGAGCGGTGGAGGGCGACATGGCCGTGGTAGGCCAGGCAAGGCTCAAGATAGCGCGTTCGCGCAAGAAGGCGTTTTGCGAACGGCTGTTCTCCGCCTACGGCGGCCTGCCTTCCGCCCGCGCGGCCCAATGACCCCGCCCTCGCGCTTTTGCGGACAGCCGCAAAATGCAATTTAAAAGTTCCGATGCAAAATGCGCGCGCCGCGGAAATTTTTCCGCGGCGCGCTTTGTTGTCCGATATCCCGAGGTAGTATATGTAGATAACAAAGACAAGACTTACGGAAATTATGATGACTCAACTGTATGAGTGTTCGTGCAACAAAACAAATGACACCGACGGCAAAACGGCGGGCGACCTGATAAGTCTTAGTATATTCTGTTTCGAGATTATAAGCGCTTTTACTGACATCAACCACGCGCAGATCGTTAAAAGATTGTATTTCAGCCGAGGGGATATCATCGAAGCAGGGATAAAGAAAATGGAGCGGACATTGTATGTCCGACGGCAAGAAGCTGAATAAAAGGGTGTGTTATCCGCCGAAATGACCGTTAAATTGTCAAAAACATGCGAAACAACACTCAAAGTTACAGGAATAACCGAAAAGTAAGGAACTCCTTATATAAAAACGGTGGAAGGGTCACATGTTAAATGCGTTGCGTACAGCCGTCGGTGGGAGGGAGGCATGACGGCGCCATTACGTCGTCGGGCTGATGAAAATTGTCCATCGCTCGCAGTTTTCATAGCTGCCGTTTGTCTTAAAAATCAACTTCCACTTTTTCGTGCTTGTCGGGGTGGCTATTTTGTTGTAAAACTCATATTGACAAATACCGCTCTTTCGTGTTACAATAAATTAACAAATTACAGGCAATAAAGCGGCTTCGCAGTCAGCTGCAGCGATTTGTGGTATTGACAGGTATTGCCGCCATTTGGGACGGTAGAGTAGTACTTTCAGGGCTGACGAGTATAGGCTATGGTTTAAGCGAAGGTAATTCTTCTTCGGAGATCGCGCTGAGTTTGGCTATGTCTTTAGGTGTTACAGCAACTTTGTGGCAGGGAATGTTTTTCTCTAAACCGTTTTCTGTTGCTTTGGCTATAATGGCACCTTTTATGGCTTTGGGCACGAAATTAGCTATTTCTTCCGGTAAGAATTTATGGCAACATGTCTTTTCACCGTTGCTGGAGAAGATATTTAGATGAGGAGACTGAATTGCTTGACCTTATTTTATTTATAATATGCATAATTTTGGGAATTGCGTGTATTTTTGTGCCGATAATACCCATAAAAATAGCTATGTTTGTTATTATGATAATTATTATAATTATATTGCGTATTAGATGGCGTATGTAGTAAAAGAAAAAGAGAAATTTATCATAGTTTAATAAAAATGATTTTTTTAAGATTATTAGATGACAACCTATAGGTAGCAAAAATCATTTGTAATTAAATATTATTGTGCGTGATAGCTGCAATTGTTATTCATATATTTAGTATATCGGCTATTGCTGGATTGTTTTACTGCAAAAAAGAGTAAAAAGCAAATAGTGATTAAGTTGTTTTGATTGCACAAAATATGCATGTTGCATATTGTAAAATTAAATATCGGCCGACCGGAATCACAATCCCGAAAGCGAGGAAAGATAAGTGGGGCGGGCAGAATTTAAATTGTAATAGCTGTGGATAATTCTGTGTGAATGTATTAGTGCTTCATTTGGTTTGTCGATTTATTCAGATTGATAAGCTTGCGAAAAATTATTTGAAATAATTATTAAATGTGGGCTTGAAATCGTTGACAGATATTACCAAAATATGATAAAATTATTCAAAAAGATACACAAAAATACATGGCTCATGGCCGTGTGAGAAATTGTATATAAGGGGCGAAATTATGTATATCAAGGGCAAGATATTGGGGATATGTACGGCTGCATGCGCGGCCGTATTTGTCGGTACGGCGGTCGCGGCGTGGTATGCCGACAGCTCGGAATATGTCTTTTCGGGCAATGTCACGGTTGAGGAAGTGATAGGCAACACCGGTACGGTGACCATTCCGGATTACCAAAAGAGGCAGAGTATATGCTACGGAGCGCCCAAAGAGGCCTCGGATACAAGCTATTGGCTGTATTCGAACAGCGCCGGTTCGGAAAATCTTACCTTGGAATACACCTTTAATTTTTCAAACGTGACAAGCAACTCCGCCTTTAAGATCTCCGTATCCGTAGAGGACGAGAACGAGGGAGGGAAAGCGTATAATTCTGCATACGGCGTGACTGTAAACGGCGATTCAGCTTCGTATAAACATGCAGTTGAGAAGGAATATATCGCCGACGTGAGCGAGGCCGAGATAGAGTATATAAGCGAGGGCAGCAAAGGGGTAACTTTTTCAAAATCAGATAATATATTCACGTTTAAAATGGACGAGGAAGGGCATTACGCTAAAGTTGTCATAACCTTCAAATGGGGCGAGGTTTTTAAAAACGGAAACGACGAGGCGCGCAATCCCTATTATATATACAGAGATTACACTACAAACGAGAAAAAGCTTGAGGCGACGGACACTTTGGCCTACATTGCCGAGTGTCTTAGCGGGGTGCAATATAAAATAGTTTTTACCCCCGTAAGGCTTTAATTGCGGCATATCCCCGCGCCAATTCGTGGGTGTGGCGTTTATGAGGGGAATAGAGCTTTAATTGAGACATATTCCCGCGCCAAACGTGTTTGGCGCGGGTTAATTGTAAAAACTGTTCAGAGTGAAATATGGCGGTAGTTGCCGCGTATGTGGTGGGCAATGGCGTTGAAGATGGTGTGTGTAGTGTTGGCGGAATTATAATACTGTGTTTTCTGACATCTCCCGTTGTCGGAACAATATGGTATGTTCAAACCATGAAAGAAATAAGCTCAACGATAAAAGAAAAGCGCGCGGAGCGTGCGGCGGATAAACCCGATGTCTTCGATATTTGAAGCATTGTGAACTCTGCGAGGATTTTAATTCCGCCCGAAGAGAAAAGGAGAATGAGTGCAATTATGGGTGATAAAGAAGATAAGGATAAATCTGAACTGAAAGATGTTCCGCAGGATTTGCGGGCCGTCGGCTACATATCGCCAAATTACCCGAACGAGCGCGAAGAGCGGCGCACTAATCGAATTGATTTTATTAAATATTTGCTTTACAACATAGCCGCCGCATTAGTTGTAATTCCCATTCTTATCGTAGTTATGACGCAAGGATATTTCACGCTTACGGGCACGGCAACAAAAATACTGTTCGCCGCAGCCCTGCTCTTTTGGGAAGGCGGCTTGGGGTGTGCGGCGTATTTGTCGCGCAGAGACCAACGGCGTTTCAAGGAAAACTCTCTTGGATGTTCGCCGCGCTCATGGGTTATATTCTGTATCTCATATAAACGCCTCGATGCCGGAGAAATACTATGAATGACGTAGAATACCGCCAAACGCAGTTAACCTGCACGTCCATGATACTCTCCTTTGTATTGTTCCCCGCTTTTTGCTTTATAACTATTTTATTCGGTTATGTGTGGGCAGGGTTTATCGCAATGGAAGTTATTGTCGGCGCGATCATCTTGCTGTGTTTTATCGCTCGCACGGTCTTTCTGATACGGTATAATCGGTACGCGACGAAAAGACGCCTGCTTTTTGAAACGATAGCATACATTGCCTGTATTGCGTTTGCTCTCGGCACGGCGGTTTTGGTAAAAGATGAGGGCGGAATATTTACTTACTATCCTTTCAATATCTATATTCAGCCGCTGTATATGATTTTTGTGCTCGTCGTTATGGGCTATCATATCGGAACGTATAAAAAGGTCGCAAAGACTTATCAAAATAAAAAGGCGCGGCGGCAAAGAAAAGACGAAGATGCGCAGCAACAGTAAAAACGCTGTATTTTTTTGCGTGTTGGAAGTAATACGGGTATATTGCCGGAGGTAATTTATGAAAAAACAGCGCACACCGCAGGAAAAATTTGAATATACGAGGAAGATTTTTTACAGATTCCTGATAGGCTTGGTATTCACGAGCTTGTTTTCCGCCTTATTTACCATACTCTACGCGTTTACCGACATCTTTGAGGGGCGGAATGACCTAATAATCGCTCCAAGTATCATATTGGCTGTTTTGCATTTGTTTTATATCGCGTCGGTCATAATACTTTTCGTCCGACTGAAAAAGATAGCCGCAACCATGATACCGGATGATCAGGAAAAACAGTCGGACGAGAACGGAGATGAAGAAACTTAACGCAAAGGCAATGCGGGCGGTGCTATGGAACATTTTGTATTACGCCGCCTGCTTTTTCGCCATTTTCTATCTAAAAGATAAGTCGGAAATATTGAATTGGGACGTTGCGGCAGTCTTTCTACCCCTCATATTTCTGGCGTGTTCGACGGAGATATTTTCAAAGGGCAAAGATACGGTTAACTTTAAGCCGTGGAACTATATCGATTTTGCGGGAAAGATGGTTGCCTATGTCATGGCTCAACTGATATTCAGAAGAATTGTCCCCGAAGAATTGCTATGGCTGTGCGTCGAAGCATTTGTTACCTTTTTAGCCCTATCCGCCGTGTGCTGTTTTATAATGATAAAAATATCAAAGGAATCGTGATATACGGGAGTGTTACATGAAAAAAGAGATAGAAATATTCAATCCCGAAAAAATACTTCCATGGCTCGGCGCGCCTTTTATGGCGGCGTGGGCGTTGGAGGGAGTAATTTTGATAATCGGCTTTACGCCACATTTACTATTTGTAAATTACATTATTGAAGTGCTGTTTTTATTTTTGTTCTGCCTTTCGTACAGGAACAGATATAAATGCTACAAAGCAGAGCCGAATTTGAAAGTTACGAAATATTTTTGGGTGGAACTTGGTGTTCACTCTTTTTTCATTATCTCCGCCGTCGTACAGTCTGCGTTCAACGTGTGGGTAGGGATAGGCGATAATGGCCTGACTTACCGGCACGAATTTTTCTATATCAGCGTTTTGATTTTAACGCTGCACATCGTTTATATGTGCATAGATTATTACGCCACCGAAAAGGCCGCCGTAATCAGATACTGCAAAAGAGTAAAAAGACTAAATAGCATATAGATAAATAATTTGGCAATGCACTATAAAGAGAAATACAGAAAAATTATAAACCGCAAGGGGTGAGCTTATGGTGGTCAGCATTTTACATAAAAAACCCTATGGCTTACGGTACGACTGTTTTTTTGGCGGGAAAAGTTTGCGAAACGGCAAAACGGCCGATTTGCCTGCAAGCGGCGAATTGTTGCTCGTCGAGCGCAATATTTTTTTGCATCCGTTGTGGTGGCTTTTGGCAATATTTAATCTTTTGTGCGGATTGGGCGGCTCTTTCGACGATTGGAAAGAGGAACGCATCCGGCAAAGAAAGGTTTTGATCCGCTACGATCAATTATCGGCGGATTGCCTGACAATAGAAATTGCCGAAAAAGGAGAAATGATTTCGGTAAAAGGCGTTAAAAAATTTTCGATTTTGGAAGTTACGGAAGAGGAGAACGCTAAAATCAAAAAACGCATTTCGATTGCACAGAAAATGCTGGTCATCGTTCCCGCACTTCTTTTAATTGCTGTTATCGTTGTAATACTCGCAGTGGAATTAACCGTCCCATTCTTCTTTTAATTGTTATTATCGTTGTAATACTCGCAATGAAATTGTCCGTATAAAGCCATGAAAAAAGTTATAAATCGATATTGGTCACAGATAGTTCTGGATAGCCATGGCGTTGCGCTTCGCCGCGGTATATTTCGCAGGCAATGCAAGTTTTTGCCATGGAATCAAATTGAAGCCGTAGGCTTTTATGTCGGGGATGTGACGCATGTTGCATACAACTATGTGCAGTCTTCTTCATTGCCAAACACTCCGCCGTATTTTCAGGCGAACCCGTACTCTGCGCACGACCTGTTTTTATACTTTTCGGTGTTTAAGCCGGCAGGATTTTCCCTTGAACACATTTTGCCGGTAATAAAGGACGAGCGCAATATCTGCATCAACCTCGGCGGAGGGGAATTTACCGCTTTAAGTTCCATAAAAAAGATAGCAGACAAGGCGGCGGGGAAGATATATCCATTTTATAAAGATAAAATGCTCAACCGCGGCGCGGAGTATCACGGGTAAAGAGACGAAAATTTTGCAGACAGCGGAGGGCGTGAAAGAGATAATACTTTAAACTCTCGCTTTATTTTAAAGATGGTGTGGCGGTAGTTGCCGCATATGTGGTGGGCAATGGTGTTGAAGATAGTGTGCGCCGCGTTCGGTGCTGTATTTATAGTGCTCGGCACGGCGCAGATGATAGTAAGCTACAGGCGCGTTCGCGCCGACATATATGGCGGTCTGCGCGATAATTGCTTAAGACCAAAGTTAATTCGCAGAGTGCTTTCGGCTCTTTTGTGCGCGCTGTGCGTTGTGCTGTGCGCGGCGACATTGCTTTTTACCGCAAACAGCGCTCTGTTCAGACTGACGGGCAAGTATGTTTATATGTGCCCGCTGGCAGTTAAGTCGGGCTCGATGAGCTATATCCACCCCTCTCTGACCCTTCCCGAGGGTGCGACGGAGGGGTTTAACGCTTTCGACCTCGTCTTTATAGAGCACATTGACGGCGAAAAGCTTAAAGTGGGCGATATCATAGCTTTTTGGTGCGGGGAGGAAATTGTAATTCACCGAATAGTCGAAATATTCGAGCGGGATGGTGCGAGATATTTCGCAACGCGCGGCGACGCCAACGCCGTCGCGGACGAGGGGTATGTGTCCGAGGACGGCGTAGTTGGCGCATATTATGGGGTCAAAGCGGCGTATTTGGGCGGAGGGTTGCTCTTTCTCGGCTCTGCTGAGGGCCTCTGTCTGCTCGGCGCAGCGCTGTATTTCTGCGTTATATCCTCCGTGCTGAATTCAAGGCTGAAACAAGCCGAGGCCCGTCGGCGCGAAGTTCTCCGCGCCGCAGCGGAGGAGCGCGGGAGCGGAGCGGCGGAAACATAAGTCCGAAATAATTAAAAAGAGCCGAAACAATTTGAGGCGCGCGCGGTAGGGTT
>CALVRO010000015.1 GCA_944358655.1 uncultured Clostridia bacterium
CCTTTGTCCTTTTGGCATTTGCTTTTCTCCTTTTTGTCATTTTGCTAAATGTCCAATTTCATTATACCACATTCGCTTGCCCGAAATGACACACTCTCCCGTTGGGGGGGGTGCGCACCACAAGCGCACAATTTGCGTTAATTAAATTTCTTAACGTGCGCAAGGGGAATTCATTTCCCCGTTAAGCGCGCCACAATTTGTTGCGTGAGCAACCTCAGCGGTGTGAATTGCCGCGATTAAATAATCGAGGGCTAAAACATATCGCGGCAAGAGAGGCAGAGCCTCTCAACTAACGGCAAGTGGATGCCTTCGGCCAAGGCACCACTTGCGTTAAAATATAATAGGAGTTTTTATGAGAATATACAACACACTTACAAGAACAAAGGAAGAATTCGTGCCGCTGGAGGCGGGCAAGGTGAAGATGTACGCCTGCGGCATAACCGTTTCGGGCGAGGCGCACATAGGCCACGGCTTTCAGGCGCTGATATACGATATCATGCGCAAATACCTTGAAAAGAAGGGGTACAAGGTCACCTACGCCCGCAACTATACCGACGTCGACGACAAGATAATCGCCCGCGCCAAGGAGGAGGGAGTGCCCGCCGACGAGTACGCCGCAAAGATGATAGAGCGCATCGACGCCGTCATGCGCGAGATGGACATAGACGACCCCACGCTCTGGCTCAAGGCCACCCAAAATATCGGCAACATTGAGGACTTCATCTCCGCGCTCATACAAAAGGGCCACGCATATGCCGCGCCCTCGGGCGACGTGTACTTCGACGTGTCCTCTTTCCCCGGCTACGGGTGCCTTTCCAACCGCTCGGTCGAGGACATGCTCGACGGCGTGCGCGTGGAGAACGCCGAGGACAAGAAGAACCCCGCCGACTTCGCGTTGTGGAAGGCGGCCAAGCCCGGCGAGATATGCTGGGATTCGCCGTGGGGCAAGGGCCGTCCCGGCTGGCACATAGAGTGCTCGGCCATGAACCGCGCCGCCTTCGGCGAGCAGATAGACATACACGGCGGCGGTAGGGATCTCATCTTCCCCCACCACGAAAACGAGATAGCCCAGACCGAGAGCCTGACGGGCAAGCGCTTTGTAAAGTACTGGACGCACAACGGCCTCATCAAGGTCAACGGGCAGAAGATGTCCAAGTCGCTGGGCAACTCCCTGCTTTTGGAAGATCTCTTAAAGAAATACACCAACGAGGCCATCAAATTCGCGCTGCTGCAGACCAACTACCGCAACGACATAAACATAACCGACAGCCTCTTCCCCGAGGCTGAAAGGCACCTCACGTCCTTCTATAAAATTATTGGGCAGGTGGAGGACGCCTTCGGCAGGGGCTCCGAGGGCAACGCCGCCATCGACGCCCGCTTCGACGAGGCCATGGACGACGACTTCAACACCGCGCTCGCCCTGTCCGAACTCTTTTCGGTGTTCAAGGGCATTTCGGCAAAGTGCGCGGCGGGCGACGCCTCGTGCGCAGACGACGTTTTGCAGGTCAGAAAGACATACTCGCTCCTCGGGCTCTTTAAAAAGGACGCGGCGGCCTACCTTGCCGAAGTGGCGGCAAAGGCCCCCGCCGAGGAAGTGCCCGCCCGTGTAGCCGCGCTCGCCGAACAGCGCTGGCAGGCCAAAAAGGCCAAAAACTGGGCCGAGGCCGACAGGCTGCGCGCCGAGATAGACGCCCTCGGCTACGCCGTAAAGGACGGCAGGGAGGGCTACGCGGTGACAAAGAAGTGAGCGCAAAAATTTTAAAATACCTCGCGCGCACATTTGACGAAAGGGGCGCGGCATAGTATAATTATCGCGTAAGTAATTTCAAGGATAAAGTTTTTATGAAAGAATTGACAAGCCAAAGTTTAAGAAGTTTATACCTCGATTTCTTTAAGGAGAGGGGGCACGCCGTCATACCTTCGGCCTCCCTCATACCCGAAAACGACCCCACCGTGCTCTTCACCACGGCGGGCATGCATCCCCTCGTGCCCTATCTTCTGGGCGAAAAGCACCCCGCGGGCAACAGGCTGACCGACGTGCAGAAGTGCGTGCGCACGGGCGATATCGACGAGGTGGGCGACGCCTCGCACTGCACCTTCTTCGAGATGCTGGGCAACTGGTCGCTCGGCGACTACTTCAAGGAGCAGATGATCCCCTGGTCGTTCGAATTCCTCACCTCGCCCGACTACCTCGGCATACCCGTGGAGGACATAGCCGTCACCTGCTTTGCGGGCGACGACGACTGCCCGCGCGACGACGAGAGCGCCAACAAGTGGATAGAGTGCGGCATAGACCCCAAACACGTCTTTTTCCTGCCCAAGAGCGGCAACTGGTGGGGCCCCGCCGGCACCACCGGCCCCTGCGGCCCCGACACCGAAATGCACATAATCCGCAACCATGCCGAGGCGGACAAGCTGGGCCCCTACGACTTCGACAAGGCCCCCGCAGGCACCTTTCTCGAGATATGGAACGACGTGTTCATGCAGTACAACAAGACGGCCGAGGGAAAATTCGAGCCGCTCAAACAGCGCAATGTGGATACGGGCATGGGCCTCGAGCGCACGCTGTGCATACTCAACGGCAAGGACAGCGTGTACGAAACGGATATCTTCGAGGGCGCGATAGCCAAAATAGAGCAGCTCACGGGGCTCGGGTACGGACAGAGCGAGGAGGTGACGAGGGCCTTCCGCGTCGTTTTAGATCACGTCCGCACGGCCACGTTCATGCTGGGCGACACGAAGGGCATAGTGCCCTCCAACACCGACCAAGGGTACATTTTAAGAAGGATAATCCGCCGCGCCGTGCGCTTCGGCAGGGGCATAGGCCTGCCCCAGGGCGCGCTCAACGAGGTCTCCAAGACAATAATAGCAAAGTACGCCGACGTATATCCCGAGCTCGCGGCCAACGCCGCCAAGATAGAGGAGGAGCTGAACAGGGAGGAGGCCAAATTCTCCAAGACGCTCGCGCAGGGACTCAAGGAGTTCGAAAAGGTGGCTGCTTCCAAGTCGGCGGGCGATAAAATAGACGGCGTCACCACCTTCCACCTGTACGACACCTACGGCTTCCCCGTGGAGATAACGCAGGAGATGGCGCGCGAAAAGGGCCTCGGCGTCGACGTAGAGGGCTACAACGCCGCCTTTGCCGAGCATCAGGCCAAGTCGCGCGCGGGCAGCGAGCAGAAGTTCGCCTGCGGCCTCGCCGACCACAAGGAGGAGACCACCAAGCTCCACACCGCCACCCACCTTCTGCACGCCGCGCTAAAGCGCGTGTGCGGCGACGACGTCAACCAGAAGGGCTCCAACATAACCGAGGAGCGCCTGCGCTTCGACTTCAACTTCCCCCGCAAGCTCACCCCCGAGGAGGTCAGGGCGGTGGAGGATCTCGTCAACGGCGAAATAGCCAAGGACGAGCCCGTGGTCATGAAGGAGATGTCGCTCGACGAGGCCAAGGCCGAAGGCTTTACGGGCCTGTTCGAGAGCAAGTACGGCGAAAAGGTAAAAACCTACACGATAGGCGACTTCTCCAAGGAGATTTGCGGCGGCCCCCACGTTGAGCGCACGGGCGTTCTGGGCACCTTTAAAATTGCCAAGCAGGAAAACGTTTCGGCGGGCGTAAAGAGGATAAAGGCCGTACTCGTAAAATAAATAGCTTTGAAAAAATCAAACAGTTATACCCGTCCGGTATAGCATCCGAAGCGCCGACGCAAAAATGCGTCGGCGCTTCGCCCTATATAAACTGTCTATAAACTATATATAATAATAGTTAAAGGGAGGGGTTTTGGCGCGGCGGAGGCGGTAAAATTTGGTCGATAAATAATTTTCAAATTTTTGAAAAACTTTAAAAACCTAACATAAAACGGCTTGACATAAATTTCATTTAATAATAAAATAGTTTTACATTGAAAAAAGAGCTAAGTAAATTACAGAAAACATACAAGTTTGACGGAGAAATGAAGTAAGGAGTAAACAATGAAAACGTACATGGCAAATGCCCAGACAGTTGAAAGAAAGTGGTATGTTGTCGACGCTGCCGGCGTACCCCTCGGAAGGCTCGCTTCCAAGGTAGCCGCCGTGCTCCGCGGCAAAAACAAGCCCACCTTCACCCCCAACGTCGACACGGGCGACTTTGTGATAGTGATAAACACCGATAAGGTAGTGCTCACCGGCAAAAAGCTTACCGATAAGTTCTACCGCTATCATACCGGCTATATCGGCGGCTTAAAGGAAGTATCCTATAAGAAGATGCTCGCCGAAAAGAGCGACCTTGCGGTCTACGAGGCCGTAAGAGGCATGCTGCCCAAGAACTCGCTCGGCAGGGATATGATAAAGAAGCTGAGGGTGTACAAGGGCGCCGAACACAACCACGCCGCTCAGAAGCCCGAAGAGCTCAAGTTATTTTAAAAGGGGATCAGAGGATAGATTATGGCAAAGGCTAATTTAAAGAAAAAATTACAGTTCTGGGGCACGGGCAGAAGAAAGAAGGCTATCGCCCGCGTCCGCCTCATACCCGCAGGTTCGGGCACCATCGTCATCAACGACAGAACTTTCGAAGATTATTTCCCCCAGTCCGTTCTGCAGTACGTTGTAAAACAGCCCCTCGCCCTTCTCGGCGCCGAAGGCAAGTACGACGTAATGGTCAACGTCTACGGCGGCGGCTACACCGGTCAGGCTAACGCCATCCGTCTCGGCATTGCCCGCGCTCTCCTTCAGGCAGAGCCCGACAGCCGCGCGGCTTTGAAAAAGGAAGGCTTCCTCACCCGCGACCCCCGCGTCAAGGAGAGAAAGAAGTACGGCCTCAAAAAAGCCCGTCGCGCACCTCAGTTCTCCAAGAGATGATCTCAAAGGATACCCCTCTTTGCGGGTATCCTTTTTTTATGCCTCCGATATATAGCGGGGAGTGCGCGTATTTTCAGGGGCGCGGGGCGCCGCCGCACGGCGGCGCCCCGCGCCCTTTTCGCCTTCGAAGGGGGGAGTGGGTGGTATGAAGTTGCGGGGGCAAATGTAAAATTTTTGCGCGCCCTGTTGACATGGCGGCGCGGCGTGATATAATAAAATTACTCAGAACACTTTAAAAGGAGGTGTTACGACAATGAAATTGTTTAAAAGAGCGTTCGCGCTCCTGCTCGCCGCGGCCGCGGTCGCAGGCGGCATGGCCGCCTGCGACGACGGGCCCGAGGATACGCCCTCGTCGTTCGATATAACTGTCGAACAGTCGGCCGATTACGAGATTGAGGCGCCCTCTTCGGCCGCCCCGCTCGACGATGTCGAATTTACGGTCACCGTAAAAAATCCCGACAAGTATGTGACGGGCGCCACCTACAACGGTGAGGACTGCTTCGGTTCGGACGGGGAGTACTCCTTTATAATGCCCACCGAGGACGTCGTTTTAAAGGCCGTGCTCGCCGACTACGAGGAGGTGCTCTCCGACGGCGCTCTCTGCATGGGCGCGGATGTGAACAGAACTGTCGTCATAAACAGTTCCTATCCCGACAGTTATCCTAATAATTTATGGAAGCTGCGCATAGCCACAAATTGGAACGACACGGATATATCGCAGAGAAGTTATATCGATATAATCGATGAAACGGTCATTCCCTCTTCAGCGATAACTCTTGATAAGATTGACGGATTCGATATCTTCGGTTCCACCGGCAGCAACAGGATATATTATGTTGATATCTGCATAGATACCACCCAAATTTCCGTTGGCGAAACGTGGATACAGGTCTATCTGCGGGGCAATAATACCTCGAGCGCCGGTACTCTCACATTCTTAGTGACCGTTGTCGATAGTGTTGAACTCAAAACCATGTCCGAAAGCGTTATCATAGACTTCAACGGCTACGCCTCAGAGGGCGACGATATCGTTGTAAGATTTTATGACGGCAACTATATCGAGAACAGCACGATAGGTGGACAGAAAGCGCCGAGATATATTCAGGTGAGCGGTAAAGTCGGTGCCGACGGCAAGATGACATGCTCATTCGACTATGTGGTCGGGCATAGTTATTCGGTAGACATTTACAAGGGCACCGAATGGTATGAAGGGCCTATCACCAACGGTAGCGATACAGCGCAACGAGTCCTCATGCTCGGTGGGGATGTCGTCGGTCAAGGTTCGGACTCAACGGGCTTTGACGAGTATGTCGACGGCGAACTCTCTTTTGTCAATCCCAACTCGTCGCTTGAATTGACGGTTATGGGTACTTTCCAAGAGATAAATTGGGGCTGATGCCGGTCGGCAGCAACTTTTGAATAGAGGAGAGCGGGCTCAGGCCGCTCTCCTGTTTTTTGCGGCCGCCCGAAAGGGCGGCCGCCTCTCCGCTTTCGGTGGTTGACAAAACGCGGCGTTGGTTGTACAATATAGCCATGATACTCACCGACGTGCACACACATTCGACCTTTTCCTCCGACGGGCAGAGCAGCCTTGACCAAATGGCCGCCGCCGCCCGCGCCAAGGGGCTGAGATATTTTGGCGTATCCGAACACTTCGACTGCGACTACATGGCCCTCGGCCTGCCGTACGAGGACGGCTCGCCCGCCTACACCGACGCCGAAAGCTACTTTGCCGCCGCCCGCGCCCTGCAGCGCGAAAACGACGGCTCGTTCACCCTCCTTGCGGGGTGCGAGTTCGGCTACACCGATCACCCCGCCGCCCTCCGCCGCTACGACGAGATAGTAAAAAAATATTCGCCCGACTTCATAGTCAACTCGGTGCACACCGTCGACGGCGCCGACGGCTGGTACGCCGAATACTTCGCGGGCAAGGACAAGCGCACTGCCTATTCGCGGTACTTAAAGCGCGTGCTGCAGAGCCTTTCCGCGCCCTATCCCTTCGACATAGTGGGCCACATAGGCTACGTTTCGCGCAATGCGCCCTACGCCGACCCCAAACTGAGGTACGAGGACTTCGGGGATATCTACGACGAAATCCTCGGCGGCATTATCTCCATGAACAAGATATTGGAGGTCAACTCTTCGGCGCGCGGCGCGGGCAGCGCCTTTCTGCCCGATACCGACGTGCTCGCGCGCTACTACGCTCTGGGCGGCAGGCTGGTGTCCTTCGCCTCGGACGCCCATTCTGCGGAAAGGATAGCCCAAGGCAGGGGGGAGGCGGTTGCCGCGCTCAGGGCGATAGGCTTCAGGTACGTCACCGTGCCCGTAAAGGGCAGCTATATGCCCGTGGAGCTGTAATTATTTTTCAAATTTTGAAATAAAATTTAATTTTGCTCTTGATTTTTCATCATTCATGTATTATAATATTAGCGGACGGGCTCCTCGGGGCGTCGTCCGCTCAATAATTTTTAGGGAGAAAGGCATGAAAAACGTAATCGTCGGACAATCGGGCGGCCCCACGGCCGTCATCAACTCCAGCCTGCTGGGGGTATTCAAAACTGCGCGCGACAGGGGCGCCGACAAGGTGTACGGCATGGTGCACGGCATAAAGGGACTTTTGGACAGGGACATTGTAGACATGTCCACGCAGGTCAAAAACGACCTCGACATGGATCTTTTAAAGCGCACGCCGTCGTCCTTCCTCGGCTCCTGCCGCTATAAGCTGCCCGCCGTCGAGGGCAACGAGGACACATACGACAAGATATTCGCCATATTAAAGGAATACGACATTTATGCCTTCTTCTATATAGGCGGCAACGACTCGATGGACACCATCGACAAGCTCTCCAAATACGGCAAAAAGATAGGCAGCCCCATACGCTTCATGGGCTGCCCCAAGACCATAGACAACGACCTCGCCATAACCGACCACACCCCCGGCTACGGCTCGGCGGCAAAGTATATCGCCGCCACCACCAAGGAGATAATCCGCGACGGCCTCGTCTACGACTATCCCGTCGTGTCGGTAATAGAGGTGATGGGCCGCAACGCGGGCTGGCTGACGGCTGCCGCCGCGCTCGCCAAGGGCGAGGACTGCGAGGGCGTCGACATGATCTATCTGCCCGAGCGCGTGTTCGACGTCGATAAATTCCTCTCCGACGTCGGCGAACGCCTGAAGGGCAACCGCTCGATGGTGATAGCCGTGTCCGAGGGCGTAAAGGTGGCCGACGGCAGGTATGTGTGCGAGCTCGCCGACCACGTCGACTATGTCGACGCGTTCGGTCACAAGCAGCTCGCGGGCACCGCCCGCTATCTCGCGGGGCGCGTCGCCGAAAAGTACGGCGTAAAGACGAGGGCCATCGAGCTCTCGTCCCTCCAGCGCTGCGCCGCGCACATAACCTCGCGCATAGACGTCACCGAGGCCTTCAACTCCGCGGGAGCCGCCGTCAAGGCCGCCTTCGAGGGCAAGACGGGCATGGTGGCCTGCCTCAAGCGCGTGTCGGAAGATCCCTACATGTGCATAACCGAGCTCGCCGAAGTTTCCAAAATAGCCAACGTTGAAAAGAAGGTTCCCGACGAGTGGATAACGCCCGACGGCACTTACGTCACGCCCGAGCTCATCCACTATATCCGCCCGCTCATCCAGTCGGAGATAACGCCGCTGTGGGTGGACGGCCTGCCCAGACACCTCCGTCTTGAAAGGTGAAGGGCGCTGTTCAAAGAATAAGAAGGGGAGAAGATATTCAATACGTCCGCCGCGCGGGGCCTCGGCCCCGCGCGGCGTCGTTTCGGCGCCGCAAGGCGCGTTTTGCAACAAGCCGAGTATAACTCGGCTTGCCCGCTTTTAGCGCCTGCGGCTCCTCTTTCGCGCAAATACTAAGCTAAAGCGCGAGGCTGTGGTGAAAGAGTATCTGAAACGTAATCGGGGAGATTTCTCCGTTTCGCTCGTTTCACTCGCTTCAGTCGAAATGACATGCTCTGCCCGAGGGGAGGGGCTGCGCGCCCATACCTACCCCATTGTCATGCCGAGCAGCGCGCCGAAAGAGTTGGGAAAAGACCGAGCGTGAGCGCGCGTTGCCGAGGCATCTCGTCGCAACAGCGACGGACAAACGTGGCAACGCCACGCCATGGCTCCCCGTCATTATACCAAACGGGAGTAATGCGAACCCGCCATTAAATGCGTCTTTTGTGCGCCTTGTCGCTCTTCCTCATTGCAATGCGAGTGGGCATTGCTGCTTCGTCATCGCGCCAATTCATCCCAAAATACGCTATTTAAGGGTGCGCAGCAATTTAAAGCGGGCAGATCGTTTCAGATACAAGGCAAAGCCCGCAGGTAATAGCGCCCCCTATTACCAAGGGCTTTAACGCAGTAGATGGGGCGATATGCCCGCTTTAAATCGGGTTCGTTTTATTCTCGTTTGGTATTTGAAGCTGGCGGCAATTTATTGCCGACTGAGGGGGCGTTTTTCTTTTTTTCGACCTCTCCGCCCGCGCGTTCACCGCGCGGGCACCTCCCCATACGAAGGGGAGGCTATATTGCGGTAAAAGTGTATCTGAAGCGGTGTCGGGGAGATTTCTCCGCTACGTTCGCTTGCGCTCACTCGGTCGAAATGACATCCTTATAGTCGGGGGGGATTTTTCGGCTGCGAATGCTAAAGCATTGTCGAAATGACGGGGAAAGGGGGAGGCGCGCGGCCATTCGGCCGCGCGCCTCCCCGTGTTGAGGTGTCATTTCGACCGAAGAGAGGAGGGCCATCTGCCCGACGAGCGGAGCGGAGAAATCTCATGGGTTATCTTCCGTAAACGATATTTCCGCACTATTTCCGGCCGCTTTTTCTGCGCGCGCGGGAGGCGGCGCGCTCGTGCAGCAGTATGGCCTGCGCCATCAGGTTGCCCTCGGCCCCGTCGCTATGTACGTCGGGCGGGGAGGGAGAGGGATCGGGTTCCTTACGCCCCGTGTTTTCGGGCTTTTGGGGAGCAGAAAGGGCGCCCACCGCCCTCAATATATCCAAAAGAGCAAATTTTTCCGTAATACATTCCTCCTTTTATCAAATTTTCATTAAAATCAACTTATTTTTTATTGCCTTAACGGCGCATTTAGGGTATAATTATTAGAGCTTTAAATAGTATGAATGCCGCGTTGCGGCAATTTTAAAGGATTTTAACAAATATGCGCAAGACCATCACTAAAATTATATGCGTGGCAACGGCGGCAATTTCCGCCGCGGGGCTGGCACTTTCGGCCGGCTGCGGCAACTTTACCTCCGACGGCGTCTCTCCCGACACCTCCGCGCAGAACGTTGAAAGCAACGGCGGCTTCGCCGTGCAGACGGGCGACTACGTCTACTTCATAAACGGCAGTCCCTCCAACACGGCGGACAACACCTTCGGCACGCCCTTAAAGGGGTCGGTGCAGCGCATCTCCAAGGAGGATATAGGGAAGCGCAACTACACCGCAAGCCAAACCGTCGTTCCCCTCATCGCCTACTCCACCAACTACAATGCGGGACTTTATATCTACGGCGACAGGATATACTACTCCACGCCCTCCACGGCGCGCAACAGCTCGGGCGAAGTGCAGAACAACAAGCTCGAGTTCAAAAGCTCCACCCTCGACGGCAAGGAGACCATGTCCGACTACTACTACCGTGCCGACAGCCCCGCGCTCGACTACAGATACGTTGAAGTGGACGGCGTCGTCTACCTGATGTACGCCGCGGCGGAGAGCCTCTACGGCGAATCTTCCACCGTCACCAACCTTCACTCGATAAACACCAAAACGGGCGAGGACACGCTGCTCGCCTACAACGTCGTGGAATACTCCTTCGACGAGGCCGACCCCACCAATCCCTATGTGTTCTACACAATGGCCGTCACCTATAACCTCGGCTCGGTCAACGAGATCGACGAGGGCTACAACCAGCTGTGGATGGCAAGGGCGGACGAGACCGAGGCGAGGCAGTACGACTTCTCGTATGTAAAGGACTACGACGCCGAGGAAGATCCCCTGTATATCAACTGCGGTCAGCTCGTCTACGACGGCATAGGCAAGGAGGCCTACGCTAACCGCTACAGCCAGTTCAACTACGGCTTCGGCGGCGAAACGGCCTTCAGCGTCGAGCGCCCCGACACCAGCTACGAGCTCGGCGGCTACAAAAACGGCGTGCTCAAGTTCACGGCCGAAACTTCCCTCTCGGCGGTCAGCCTCTATAAGATCGCTCCCTCCGAGATAGACTCCGACGGCGACGGCGTTGCCGACGCGGGCTGGAACGCCGTCACGGCCAACGACTCGCTCCGCTCGCGCAGGCTGCTCATAGCCTCCGACGACGTCGAATACACCCCCGTCACGATAGACGGCGAGGAATGGCAGCTTTACAGCGGCGACGGCGGGCTCGAGCTCGGACAGTTCGTCGACGGCAAAGTGGCCAACGACTTCGCCATCACCGACAGCGGCGAGGCCACCATTCTGGCGGTAAGGGAGGAGACCTCCGCCGCAGAAGAGGGCGAGGGCACCGTCACTTTGACCTACGTTTACTATTCGCTTTCGAACGAGGGCAACGGATACTCCTTCCACAGGATAGCCCTCGGCACCGATCCCGACGCATATGCCGTAAACAAACTGCCCTACGAGGACAAGTACACCTACAGCGAGGTAAAGATACTCGATCTCGACGCCTCGTCCGGCTGGTACATGCCCGAATTTGTGGGCAACACCATAATCTTCGCCTCCGAGACCGAGGGCATGAGCCAGTTCAACTATATCATGGCCTGCGACCTCTCCTCCGACGACGGCGACATAATGTCCAACGCCGAGCTGCACGCCTATAACGAGCAGTACGAGGGCGTCACCGAAAAGATTGAGGAGTACGACGAGGAGACCAACTCCGACGGCTCCGAGGCCTATCAGAACCTCTCCGACGCGCTCAAGTACGCCTTCTACTCGCTTGACGACGGCTATATCGACGAACTCGTACAGGCCTACGTCGACATTAAGGGCGAGGACGAGGAATACGTCTACTCCGAGCGCAGCGTGGAGATCTACCACGAATTTATTTCGGCCACGGGCGACTGGGCCGACTATGCCGACCTCAAGCGCACGGTCAACGGCGAGGAAGTGCACGCCAACAGCCAGGCTTACTACTACGCGCTCTTCGGCGTCATGACCGAAGAGGACGCCGAGGACTTAAGGGCCGCGCTCCGCTCCACCTTCATGGAGAGCTATCCCACCGACAACTCCACATGGTGGGACAAGATGGGCACGGCGTGGCAGGTGGTGTTCATAGTGGCCATGTGCGTTGTCGGCCTTGCCGTAATAGGCGGCGCAGCCGTGCTTGTGATATGGCTCATCCGCCGCAGAAAGAACAAGGGCGACGAGCCCGCTCCCGAGCGCCTCAGCGTAGATATAACCGACGATAAGGATATCGACGTCTACGGCAGCGACGAAAACGACAACTAAAGAGGCACAAGCCTTAAAATTTAAAGGGGCGGGCCGCAGAAGAACTGCGGCCCGCCCCCGATTTTTGAGGGCGCCCGTTCAGAACACGTTTTCCAGCCTCACAGAATAGGAGAAGGGAAGGGAGCGGGAGAGGCGCACAACTGTCTCTATCTTGGCCAGCGCAAGTTCCGCATTGCCCGCGGCGAGGTGGCCGCGCGCCTCGCTCAGGCAGTAGTCTATCTGCGCTATGTCGTTGTGGGGTATGAATATGTGCAGTTTGCTCTTTTTGTCGTCCCACAGCGCCTGCACGGCCAGCGCGTCGTTTTCGGAGGCCTCGCCCTCCTCGGTCTTGCGGCGCAGCTCTGCCGCCGCCTCGGTGAGGCAGCCGAACTGCTCCCCTACATATATCTCGGTGAATATAAAGAAGGCAACGCACAGCACTATTGCCGTTGCGGTATAAATTATCGACCTCACCATTGCCCCTTTACCTCGATATGTTCAATGGTGTACGGCCGTCCCCTCTTCTGCAGATACACCCTTCCTCCGCCGTCGGCCGTCATGGCCAGCACGCCGCTCTCCCTCATGCCCCGCTCGGCCAGAAATTGCTTTAATTGCCCGCGCGTTATGCCCGCCTTGGCCATGTTGTCGCCGTCGGCCTTTCCGCTGTCTATAATAAGCAGGGGGAGAGAGGCCGTCCGCTCCTCCTTGGCCAGCGCCGAAAAGCTGCCGTTGGACTCGTACAGCCCGTAATATACGTCGTCGAGATTGAAATACCCCGCCGCGCGCATGCTCTCCACGAGGTCGGAAACTTCAAGGTTGTTCTTCTTGAGTTGCACGGCGTCGATGCCCTCGCGGGTGATGACAAGCGCGGGCCTGCCGCATATCACCGCCTTCATGGGCTTGAACAGCGCGTCGAGCAGCCACACAAGCTGGTGGAGTATGAATATGGTCACCACCGATATCACTCCGTACATCAGCGGTATCGAGCTGTCGGCCATGGGTATGCAGGCCAGCTCGGCTATCAGCATGGTTATAACAAATTCAAAGGGCTGCATTTCGCCTATCTGGCTCTTGCCCATCAGGCGCATGCACAGCAGCAGCGTCACAAAGATTACAGCCGTTCTAATAAAAATGAGCGCCATGACTACAGTATGTTTAAAAAACTGCAAAATATCCTTGCAAAAGGGCGGCGGGTGTGATATACTAAATAAAAGTTCAGTTGCGTAAAGTGGCGGGGGTAGGACAGCCCCCGCACGAAAGCCCGTCGCCGCGCCCGCCGCGGCCGCGCTGCGGTAACTGTTCGCGTCCCAATTTACCTCGGTCGGGCGCATGCGCGCCCCTTTTTTGGTCTTTTCTGCGGGCGCGTCTGCGCCCGTTTTTTGTTTAAATGGATATTAGTTTAAAAAATGCGGCCTTCCCGGACAGCAAGTTCGGCCTCTCGCGCACGCGCGAGCTGCTCCGCCGCACGGGTTCGCCCGACAAAAAACTTAAAATCGTGCACGTTGCGGGCTCCAACGGCAAGGGCTCGGTGTGTGCCTATATCACGGCCATATTGTGCGCCGCGGGCAGGAGGACGGGCACGTTCACTTCGCCCGCCGTGTTCTGCCGCGAGGAGTCGTTCTGCATAGACGGCGTTCCCGCGCCCTCGCGGGAGGTGGAAGAGGCTCTCGCTCACGCGCGCGGGTGCGCGCGCGGCATGGCCGACCCGCCCTCTCCGTTCGAGCTCGAAACCTGCGCCGCCCTTTGGCTGTTCGCCCAAAGGGGGTGCCGTTACTGCGTGCTCGAGTGCGGCCTCGGCGGGCTGGAGGACGCCACCAACGCCGTCTGCGCCAAGGAGGCGGCAATAATCACCTCGATCTCCCTCGAGCACACCGCCGTGCTCGGCCCTACAATAGCCGATATCTGCCGCCACAAGGCGGGCATAATAAGGGGGGGCCCCTCGCTGGTGCCCGCCGACCTCTGTCCCGAGGCGGCTGCGTACTTCGCGGCGCTCGGCTCGCGCAGGGCGGGCGAGGGTGCGGAGGTGCTGTCGCGCTCGGCAGAGGGGCAGACCTTCCGCTACGGCGGAGCCGACTACTTTATACGCATGCACGGCGACAAGCAGGTGTACAACGCCTGTCTGGCCATAGAGTGCGCCCGCCTGCTCGGCGTAGGCCGAGAGGCTACGGAGCGCGGCCTCGCCTCGGCGCTGCTGCCCGGCCGCGCGCAGATAGTTGAGGCGGGCGGTAGAAGGTATATCCTCGACGGCGCGCACAACCCGGAGGCGTTCGGCCCCCTCGTGCAGCTGCTCGGCGGCATACGGGGCCAAAAGTCGCTCGTCTACACCGCTCTGTCGGACAAGGACGTCGCCGCCTGCGCCGCCGCGATAGGCGGACTGTTTGATGAGGTGATAGCCGTCCCCGCCCCGAGCAGCAGGGCAATGGACGTAAAAGACATAGCCGGCGCGTTCGCGCCGTACTGCAAAAAAATACTTTCGGCGGGGGATATCCCCGCGGCAATGGAGCTGGCAGGCTCGCAAACGGTGGCGGTGAGCGGTTCGTTCACCCACCTCGGGGAGGCAAGAAAATGGATAGAAAAAGAGCAATGGAGGCCGTAAAACAATTTTTGGAGGCCGTGGGCGAGGACCCCTCGCGCGAGGGGCTTAAGGACACTCCCCGCCGCGTGGCCGACATGTACGCCGAACTGCTCTCGGGCATGGGCCGTACGGCCGAGGAGGAGCTTTCCAAAACCTTCTTGTGCGAGGGCGGCGACATAGTCATCGAAAGGGACATACCCTTCTCGTCCATGTGCGAACACCACCTCATGCCCTTTTTCGGCCGCATGGCCGTGGCATATATCCCCGATAAGCGGGTGGTGGGGCTCTCCAAGCTGGCGCGCTGCGTCGACGTGTGCGCCGCCCGCCTTCAGCTGCAGGAGAGGCTGACCGAGCAGGTGGCCTCGGCCATAATGTCCTACCTCGCGCCAAAGGGCGTGCTCGTCTGGTGCGAGGCCGAACACACCTGCATGACCTGCAGGGGCGTAAAAAAGCAGGGCAGCAAGACGGTGACCTTTGTCACCAAGGGCGACTTCCCCGAAGATAAAAGGGCGCAGGCGCTCGCCATCATAAGATAAAGTTATTATCTTTGCATTTACTGCGGCATACTGCCGCACCGACGGAGCTCACGCATGCTGATAGGCGGAAGGCAATTTTCGGGCCGTACCTATGTCATGGCCATAATAAACATAACTCCCGATTCCTTCTGGGAGGCCAGCCGCGCCACGGCCGACGGCGCGCTGTTCGCCGCCGAGCGTGCGGTGAGGGAGGGCGCGGCCGTGCTCGATATCGGTGCGCAGTCCACCCGCCCGGGCTACACCGAGGTGAGCGCCGAGGAGGAGATAGTCCGCCTTGAGCGCCCCCTTTCGGCCATACTCAGGGAGTTCGACGTGCCCGTGTCGGTGGACACCTACTTCCCCGAAACGGCCGAGTTCGCGCTCGGCGCGGGCGCGCACATGATAAACGACGTGTGGGGGCTGACGCGCGGCGACATGGCGGGCGTCATAGCGCGGCACGGCGCCTCGGCGTGCATAATGCACAACAGCCCGTCGCCAGTGGAGGGGCAAGTAATCCCCGCCGTTTTGCAATTTCTTCGCGAGAGGGCGGAATACGCCGTTGCCTTCGGCATATCCCCCGACCAAATCTGTCTCGACGGCGGCATAGGCTTTGCCAAGAGCGCCGCGCAGAGCATGGAGCTGCTAAACGATTACGGCTCGTTAAAGTCCCTCGGCTACCCCCTGTTGCTGGGCTGCAGCCGCAAATCGCTGTTCGGCGGAAGGCCCTCCGACAGGCTGCCCGCAACGCTTGCCGCGACGCGCACGGCGGCAAGGGAGGGGGTGCTGTTCGTGCGCGTTCACGACGTAAAAGAAAATGTTGAGGAGATAAATAAAACCTATGAAGATCTGCATAGAAAAGCTTGAAGTGCAGTCCGTCCACGGCGTGCTGCCCGAAGAAAAAAAAACCCCCCGTCCCTTCCTCTTCGATATAGAGATGGAGACCGACAGCGAGGACGCCGCCCTGCGCGACGACCTCGCCCTCACCGTCAACTACTCCGCCGTCTGCGCGCTCATAGCCGAGGTGGCCGCCGCCAAGTCGTACGACCTCATCGAGGCCCTCGCCCGCGAGTGCGCCCTCTCCGTGCTTGAAAAATTCCCCCGCGTAACCGCCGTAAACGTGACGGTCAACAAGCCCTTCGCCCCCGTGCCCGCCAAATTTTCCAACATAAGCGTCGGCTACGCCGCCGAGAGGAACGCTGTGTATCTCTCGCTCGGCTCGAGCGTGGGCGACAGGGAGAGGACGATAAAGTCGGCCCTCGGCGCCCTCGGCGCGCTGCGCGGCGTCGAAGTTAAAAGGGTGTCATCCATGATAAAGACGGCCCCCGAGGGCGGAGTCGCCAAAAACGAGTTCGTCAACTGCGCCGCCGAGCTCGACTGCCTGCTCTCCCCCGAGGCCCTGCTCGACAAAATACACACCATCGAGGCCCGCCTCGGCCGCGTGCGCGACGTGCGCTGGGCGGACAGGACTATAGATATCGACATCGTTTTCTTCGGCGACAAGGTCATCGCCCGCGACGGGCTGGCCGTGCCCCACCCTCGGTACAGGGAGCGCGCGTTCGTAACGGGGCCTTTAAAGGAGCTCTGCCCCGAAAAGATCTGCCCCCTCTGCCATATCGCCGTAAAGGATATGTGATTTCACAGTTTTTTCGCGTTTGATTAGTCAATTACCCATCTTTTCTAAAAAAAAGTTTGTGCAAAGTGCACAAACTTTTTTAAAATCTCTATACAAAATACTTTGTTTGTGCTATAATTCACATAGTGGAATTTGGGCGGGAAATAGCTCCCGTCCTGCAGGGCATGCCCGGGCGAGTGCGAAGAGAACGCCGCTCCGCCCTACATGCTCTAAGTTTCGTGGGGCGGGCCGCCCCGCCTACTAAGACCGCACGGGATACGCCCGCGCGGTGCATTGCAATATACGACAGCAGTCAAGGAAGTGTTCAAGTTGGAAAAGATCGGTATAATTGATCTCGGCTCGAATTCGGCGCGCTTAGTTATCGTTAACCTGTTTGCCGAGGGTTATTTTATGGTCGTTGACGAGCTTAAGGAAAGCGTAAGGCTCGGTCAGGACATGGAGAGGGACGGCTTTTTAAAACCTCAGCGCGTGGCCGAAACCATTAAAACATTAAAGATGTTCAAAAAACTCTGCGACGCAGGCGGCGTCACCCGCATCATCGCCGTCGCCACGGAGGCCGTCCGCCGTGCAAAAAATCAGCGTTCGTTCCTCGATGAGATACAGGCCACCTGCGGCATAAAGCTGCGCGTTCTCACGGCCGACGAGGAGGCAACCTACGTCTACCGCGGGGTCATAAACTCCATGGATATCCCCAAGGGCATCATTTTAGAGATAGGCGGCGGTTCTACAAAGATAGTTTACTACAACCGCAGGAACATGCTCAACCATGCCACGCTGCCCTTCGGCGCGGTCACTCTGACCGACCTGTTCGCCCGCGACGGCACAAGGCCCGAGCAGCAGGCGGCCAAGATGGAGGAGTTCTTCACCGAACAGCTCAAGGGGCTCGACTGGCTTACCCAGCTCGATCCCGACGTGCAGATGATAGGCGTGGGCGGCTCCTTCCGCAACGTGTTCAAGATAAGCAAGATAGTCCACAAATACCCCCTCGACACCGTTCACAACTTCAACATGTCGGCCGATGACTTCATGCCCATCTACGACATGATAAAGGTTTTGGATCTCGACAAGAAAAAGAAGATAAAGGGCCTGTCGGCCGAGCGCGCGGACATTCTGCCCGCGGCGCTGGCGATCATCAAATCGTTCGTCACCTACCTCAACATGCCCTCGTTCACCATCTCGGGCTCGGGGCTGAGGGAGGGCATAATGTTCAATCAGGCCCTGCCCGGCACTACCGAAAAGCCCATAACCGACGTGATGAACTATTCGCTGACCACCCTCGTAAAGTATTACGGCTGCGACGAAAAGCACGTCGAGCATGTGGTCAATCTCTCCATCCAGCTCTTCAAACAGCTGAGGGTGCTGCACAAGTTCCCCAGGCAGTATTTAAAGGTATTAAAGGTCGCCGCCATGCTGCACGACTGCGGCATGCGCGTAAAGTTCTACAATCACCCCCGCCACAGCTGCTACATGATACTCAACTCCACCCTCTACGGCGTCAGCCACAGGGAGATAGTGCTCGCCGCCTTCACGGCCTGCTGCCATAAAAAGGAGGATATCAACGCGTACGACTGGAACCGCTTCCGCGACATCCTCGGCGAGGACGATCTGGAGATAGTAAAGAGGCTGGGCGTAATGCTGCGCATAGCCGAAAGTTTAGACAGGTCGAGTTCGGGCACGGTAAAGGGCATCAACTGCGACATTCTGGGCGATTCGGTGATAATGAAGACCGAAGTGGAGGGCGACGCCACCTTGGAGATACGCGACGCGCTCACCGCGGGCGGCGAATTCAAAAAGGCCTTCCGCAAAAATCTCGAGATACTTTAAGCACCACTCGCATTGCAATGAGGAAGAACGACAAGGCGACCAAAATCCGCATTTAAGGGCGGGTTCGTATTACTCCTGTCCGGTATACACATTCCCCAAAACGCCGTTTTGGGGAATAATCATATTGCCCCCTCGGGGCGGTAAAGTGCAGATCATGATAATTCTTGCAAGCGCGTCGCCGAGGCGGCGCCAACTACTCAAACAGATAGTGCCAAACTTCAAAGTGGTGCCCGCAGAGGGCGGCGAGGAGGCCGACGCCTCCCTCCCGCCCGAGGAGATAGCCCGCTCGCTGGCCGCACACAAGTGCGACGAGGTGTTCTCGTCCCACCCCGACGACACCGTTATAGGCTGCGACACCATAGTCGTTTTCAACGGCGCTGTGCTCGGCAAGCCCAAGAACGCCGCCGACGCGGCGGCGACACTCCGCGCCCTGTCGGGCAGAACGCACTACGTTGTAACGGGCGTGTGCATAAGAAAGGGCGGACAGCGCCTCGTCGACCACGAGAGGACGGAAGTTAAGTTCAACGTGCTCTCCGACGAGTTTATAGCGCGCTACGTCGCGGGCGGGTCGCCCCTCGACAAGGCGGGCAGCTACGGCATACAGGACGAGGGCGTCGTCAAGGCATATTACGGCAGCTACACCAATGTTGTGGGCATGCCGGTAAGGTTGGTAAAGGAAATGCTCGGGAGGTTGCAAAAGTGATAAGACTTGCAGTAGACATAGGTTCGTGGGTGACAAAAATATATATGCCCGGCTGCGGGGTGGTGCTTTCGGAGGCCACCTGCGTTGCGGTGGAAACGGGCGAGGGCGGCGCCGTTTACAAGGCCATGGGCGACAGGGCAAGGGCCCTTTCGGGCAAGGCCGCGCAGAACACCCACATACTCAACCCCGTAAAGGAGGGGGATATCGACAGGCCCGATCTTCTGGCCGACCTGCTGCTCTACTTTTTTGAAAAGATAGAGATCCCCCGCCGCAAGACCAAAAACTGCGAGGTAATGTTCGTGCTGCCCTGCGGAAGCAAGCCCGAGCTCAGGGAAAAATATCTCGACGTGGCCGAGGACTGCGGCATAGGCCGCGTCTGCTTCACCCAAACGCCTTTTGCGGCCGTGCTCGGGCACAACGTAACGCTCAGCCAGACCTCGCCCGTGTTCAGCCTGGATATAGGCTACGGCATGACGAATATCGCAGTAGTGTCGCTCGACGGCATAATCGCGGGTCTGTCGGTCAACCTCGGCGGCGGCAATATCGACGTAGACCTCATCGACTACATGGCCGAGGAGAGGCACATTAGGATAGGTACGCTGACGGCCGAGCGCCTCAAGAACACCGTGGGCAGCCTTTTAGAGGACGACAACAAGATGACCGTCGTCGACGGCCGCTCCTTCGAGGGCGGCACGCCCGCCTCGGCCGCGGTAAATTCCTCGCAGATAGAGGGCGCCATAACGCTTTATGTAGATAAGATATTGGAGTACGTCACCCTTGTAATGTCCCGCCTGCCCGCCGAGGTCGCCTCGTCGGTCATGCACGGCGGAATATACCTTTCGGGCGGGCTCGGCAAGCTCGACGGCATTGCGGGCTACATCTCCAAAAAGCTGGGCGTGCCCGTCAACGAAAGCGAGGAGCCCGCGCTCTGCTCGGTGATAGGCGCGGGGATGATAATGTCCAGCGAATACCTCTTCGCCGCCCTCGCCACCGCAAATTAAATAATGCCGCGCGGCAGGTTTATGCCGCGCGGCTCAGGCAGATAAATAGAATGTAAAGGTAAAGGAGCGCGCCCTTCGGGCGCGCTCCCTTTTTTATCGACGGAAATAACGCAAACGGCCCGACGGCGCGCTTTGGGCGCGTTCGTCGGGCCATATGTTAAGGGGTTTTACTATTTAACAAGCTGCTGGATGATATTTTCGGGGGCCTGCTCGTAGCGGTCGAAGGTGGCGGTGAACTTGCCCCTGCCCTGCGTCATCGAGCGCAGCGCCGTGGCGTAGGTGGCTATCTCGCTCTGGGGCGCGTCGGCAGTTATCACCTGCATGTCGTCCTTGGCGTCCATAACTATTATCCTGCCGCGCCGCTTGGTCAAATCTCCCAAAACGTCGCCCAGATACTTTTCTGGCACGGCTATCTTCATCTTGCAAATGGGCTCGAGAATGGTGGGCGAGGCGTTCTTCATGCCCTCCTTAAAGGCTATTTCGGCCGCCGCCTTGAACGCGGCCTCCGAGCTGTCTACTTCGTGATAGCTGCCGTCGTACAGCACGGCTTTTATGTTCATTACGGGATATCCCGCAAGCACGCCCGTGGAAAGGCACTCGGTTATGCCCTTTTCAACGGCGGGTATATACTGCTTGGGCACGGCGCCGCCCACAACCTCTTCGGCAAATTCAAAGGGCTGGTCGCTGGGCTCGAACCTCATCTTGCAATGGCCGTACTGGCCGTGGCCGCCCGTCTGTTTTTTATACTTGCCCTCGGCCGTGGAGGTGGAGCGTATGGTCTCGCGGTAGGCCACCTTGGGCTCCTTCAGAACGGCGTCGGCGCCGAACTTGGACTTGAGCTTTTTGCATATTACGTCGAGATGCACTTCGCCCTGTCCGCCCAAAAGCGATTCGCCCGTGCCATCGGCCTTGGAAACGGTGAAACTCTTGTCCTCCTCGGCGAGGCGGTTGAGGCCGGAGAACACCTTGTCCTCGGTGCCCTGCGTCTTGGCGTACACGGCCATGAACAGCGAGGGGCGGGGGAAGGGGATGGGGTCGAACATTACCTGCGCGCCCTCGTCGCACAGCGTGTCGCCCGTGCCGGTGTTTACAAGCTTGGCAACGGCGCCTATGTCGCCCGCCACCAGCTCGCCGACGGCCTCCTGCTTTTTGCCGTTTATGGCGTACAGCGCCGATATCCTCTCGGTGGTGCCCGTGTTGGGATTATATAGGGTGGTGCCCGCCTTGAGCACGCCGCGGTTGACCCTTAAGTAGTTCAATTTTCCTACGAAGGGGTCTACGGTAGTTTTGAACACCTGCGCGGCTACGGGCGCGCTCTCGTCGCACTCAACGTTTATGATCTTGCCCGTGGCCACGTCGGTGGCCAGAAGATCTCTGCGCTCGGCGGCCTGAGGAACGTATTTAACTATCTCGCTCATCAGATTTATAACGCCGCGGTTGTTGAGGGCGCTGCCCGCCATTACGGGAATGACGTTCATGTTGGCAATGCCCTTGCGTATGCCGTGTATGCACTCGTCGCGGGTGAGCGTGCCCGTTTCAAAGTATTTTTCAAGCAGTATGTCGTCGTTTTCGGCGGCCGTTTCGGTGAGGGCGAGCTTCATGCTCTCGAACTCGTCCTTCATGTCGTCGGGTATTTCGATCTCCTCCGAGCCCGTCTGCGTGAACTTGAACGCTCTTTCGGTGAGGGCGTTTATCATGCCCACCATCTTGCCTTCGTGCATGATTGGCAGCTGAATGGGCGCTATCTTTGCGGGGTACGCCTCGCGCAGCGCCGCCACGGTGCCGGGGTAGTCGGCGTTGTCCTTGTCCATGCCGTTTATGAATATTACCATGGGCTTTTCGGACTTCATGCACAGCGAAATGGCCTTTTCGGTGCCGACCGTAACGCCGCCCGTGGGGCCCATAACTATCAACGCCGCGCCGCAGGCGCGCATTGCCTCGTTGAGTTCGCCCTCAAAGTCCAAAAAACCGGGGACGTCTAAAATATTTATTTTGGTCTCGCGCCAATATGTATGCGCCACGGAGAGCGAGATAGACATCTTCCTGGCTATCTCCTGCTCGTCGAAGTCGGAAACGGTGGTGCCGTTATCCACTTTGCCCATGCGCGAGAGCGAATGTCCGTTGAACAGCATTGCCTCGCACAGCGTCGTCTTGCCCTCGCCGCTGTGCCCTATAATGGCAACGTTGCGTATGTCCTTTGCCGATATGTCCATAAGAATAATTCCTCCTTTATCAATGGCGCGGGCGGGCCGCCCGCATTTGGTGCGCCTTGGCGTTGTTTGTGTTATCGGCGCGCTTATACTTCTATTATAAAGCATAATTGCCGATAAATCAATACCCATTTTAAAAATAATTGTGTTTTGGCACAAAAAATGCACATATTTTTCATATAACCCCGCCCCTGCTCCTGTTTTTAAGCGGCTCCCGCCGTCACTACACAATGGTTTAAACCTTCAAATCAGCAATTACATATTGACAAACGGCGGGTCGCGTGTTAAAATTAAATAAAAGTCAGGAGGAACAATATGAAAAGAACGGCTGCAACTTTATTGGCTTTGCTATGTCTTTGGTCATTTTTCGGGTGTGCCGACCCCTCTTCCGACAAGGGCGCAGGCGGCGAGGGGGATAACGGATCGTCGGGCGGTCTGACGCCTGCGGAAGCCGATTATAAGGAGGCGCTTGAAAATTTCGATTTCGACTATTCGTTCAACCAGCCGGGGGCACAGCTCGGCTACGACTATCTGATTTTCGGGCGCGACATAAAGAATGAGGAGGGCGAGCGGAGTTACCATACCTATCAGACGCAGTATCTGTCTCCCGACGACGGGTATTATCTTGCGTATATCCGCACGCAAACGATAGATGAGTGCGTGGATAAACTAAAGGAGATCGAGGACAGGCGCGGAAGCTCGCCCGACTATCATTTCACGTCCGCGCAAAACTCGTCGGTTATCGACGGCAAATATTTCTACGCGCTGCAAAGTCTTGAAAAAGATTTGTCCGCCGAGGTCATATACGGAACGGCGAGCCGTCTGTCGGACATAGAGTATATCTATGGGGAGCATACACTTGTGTTTTGCGCCCGAAGTAAAAGCGCGGTGATACAGAGCGACCTTACCGCGGGCGAGCAGATAAACAGGACGGTCAAACTGTTCATGCGGTGCGAGCTCGAATATGACGGCGAGGGTTTTACGCCCTATACTTTTGAAGGGGAGGAGGGCGCAAATCAGCAGTATGCGCAGTCTGTTTTCGATTATGTAGGCATAAAAATAGGCGCGTTCGGAAGCGGGTACGCCGAGGCGGACTATTTGAGCGTCCCCGCAATGGGCATGTCGCGAAAGGGAGTATATGCCGAGGTAAAGGAGGAGGACGGCAAGACCTGCGTTGAACTGCCCCGCTATACGACGTCGGGTACAGACCTTCTCGCAGACGGAGTATCGGTGATCGATGACATATACGGCTCCGCAAAGTCGTCTTTTAGCGAGGCGTATATAAAAGAGGGTAAAAGGGCGTCGGGCTACGTTTTCGGCCTGTTTGAATACGACAAAGTAAAAACAATATTAAAAAGTATAGTATAAACTTAATTGTCGGGCGCCGCGCGCAGACCGCAGGTCTGCGCGCGGCGCTCTTTTTTCGGCAAAATATCTCAAAAAGTTATACCGCGCGTTTGATTTTCGGCGCAGGGCGCCATTATTTCCGTCGGCTGTCCCCCTAAATTCATTTTACATTCGGGCTCTTTTTTTATATAATATGGTAAATAAAGTTTTTAAAAAGGATATATGAAAGCTCCAAACAGGCACATCCGCAACTTCTGCATAATAGCCCATATCGACCACGGCAAGAGCACCCTCGCCGACAGGCTGATAGAGATGACGGGTCAGGTCTCCAAGCGCGACATGGAGGCCCAGCTCCTCGACTCCATGGATATCGAGAGGGAGAGGGGCATAACCATTAAGCTCACGCCCGTCAGAATGTTCTTCACGGCCTCCGACGGCGAGGAGTATGTGTTCAACCTCATCGACACCCCCGGCCACGTCGACTTCACCTACGAAGTTTCGCGTTCGCTCGCCGCGTGCGAGGGCGCCATTCTCGTCGTCGACGCCTCGCAGGGCATCGAGGCGCAGACGCTGGCCAACGTCTATCTCGCCCTCGAAAACGACCTCGAGATACTGCCCGTCATCAACAAGATAGACCTGCCCTCCGCCCGCCCCGACGAGGCCAAAAAGGAAGTGGAGGACGTGATAGGGCTGGACGCCTCGTACGCCCCCCTCGTCTCCGCAAAGGAGGGCACCAATATAGGCGAAGTGCTCGAGGACATAGTCAAATACTTCCCCGCTCCTCAGGGCGACGAGGACGCCCCCTTGAAGGCGCTGATATTCGACAGCTACTACGACAACTACAAGGGCGTAATACTGTTCGTGCGCATAAAGGACGGCAAAGTGAACGTCGGCGACAGGGTGAGGGGCTTCCGCTCGGACAAGGTGTACGACGTGACCGAGGTGGGCGTGTTCGCCCCCGGCATGCTGCCCAAGGACGGCCTGTTCGCGGGCGAGGTAGGCTATATCGCCGCCTCGATAAAGTCCATTCAGGACGTGGCCGTGGGCGACACCGTCACCAACGCCGACTTCCCCGCCGCCGAGCCCCTGCCAGGCTACAAAAAGGTGCAGTCGGTGGTGTTCTGCGGCATATATCCCCTGGACGGCTCCAAGTTCAACGACCTCAAGGAGGCCCTCTTAAAGCTTCAGCTCAACGACGCCTCCCTCATCTTCGAGCCCGACACCTCCGTCGCCCTCGGCTTCGGTTTCCGCTGCGGCTTTCTGGGACTGCTGCACATGGAGATAATACAGGAGCGCATCGAGCGCGAGTTCGGGCTGGACATAATTACCACCGCGCCCTCGGTTAGCTATAAGGTGGTAAAGACGGACGGCGAGGAGCTGTTCGTCGACAACCCTTCGCACCTTCCTCCGCAGTCGGAGATAGACTACATGGAGGAGCCCATAGTCAAGTGCGACATATATTCTCCCCCCGACTATCTCGGGCAGATAATGGATCTGTGCCGCGACAAGCGCGGAACGTTCATATCCATGGACTATCTCGACGCCAACCGCGTACAGCTGGTGTATAAGCTGCCCCTGAACGAAATAATCTTCGATTTCTTCGATCATATAAAGTCGCGCACGCGCGGCTACGCCTCCTTCGACTACGAGCTCGAGGGCTACGCGAGGAGCAAGCTTGTAAAGCTGGACATTCTTCTCAACGGCGAGGTGTGCGACGCGCTCTCCATGATAGTGCACGAAGATTCCGCCTACGCGCGCGGCCGCACCCTGTGCGAAAATCTTAAGGACGCCATCCCCCGCCAGCTGTTCGAAGTGCCCGTTCAGGCGGCCATAGGCGGCAAGATAATCGCGCGCGAAACGGTAAAGGCCGTAAGAAAGGACGTCCTGGCCAAGTGCTACGGCGGCGACATCACCCGCAAAAAGAAGCTTTTGGAAAAGCAGAAAGAGGGCAAAAAGCGCATGCGCTCGATAGGCTCCGTCGAGGTGCCGTCCGAAGTGTTCATGCAGATACTCAAGACTAACAAGGATTAAAGAACAGCTCAAACGCAACCCCCGCCTTCAGACCGCGCCCCGACTCCCCCGGTAGGGCATGTCATTTCGACTGTAGCACACGAAGTGTGCGAAACGGAGAAATCTCCCCGGTGTCGCTTCAGATACACTTATTCCCCATTTTTCACGCCGCAACGGGGCGGCGTTGACCCTTGATCGTTATGTCAGGTTTTTTCGAGCAAGTCTACAAAGTAGTGTGCGCCATACCGCGCGGCAAAGTGCTCGCCTACGGCGACGTCGCCCGCCTTGCGGGCGCGCCTAAAATGTCGCGTCAGGTCGGCTGGGCGCTCCATAATAACCCACGCCCCGGCGAAATACCCTGCCACAGGGTGGTGTTCAGGGACGGCTCGCTGAGCAGCGGCTTCGCCTTCGGCGGGGCAGAGGTGCAGGCCGCCCTCCTCGAGGGCGAAGGCGTGGCCGTCAGGGGTCTGAAGGTGGACATGAAAGTTTACAGGTGGGACGTATAGCCCCGCGCATATGCCGCGATAAACGGCATTTAAGTTCGCGCCGAGCGCGCATTGAGAGGTGAAAAATGGCGGGTATATACGTTCATGTGCCCTTCTGCAGACAAAAGTGCCGCTACTGCGACTTTGCGTCCTTTCCCGACAAGATAGGCCTTGCCGAAAGCTACATGGCCTGCGTCTATCGCGAGATGGCTATGCGCGGGGAGGAGCTCGGCGGCAAGACCTTCGACACGCTGTATATAGGCGGAGGCACGCCCTCGGTCGTCGACCCGCAGTATATCGCCATGCTCGTCGCGGCGGCAAAAAAACACTTCCGCCTTAAGGACGGCGCCGAAATAACCATCGAGATCAATCCCGGCACCATATCTGCCTCCAAAATAGATCTGTATAAAAGGGTGGGCATCAACCGCTTTTCGGTCGGCCTGCAGACCGCCAACGACGCCCTTTTGGCCGACCTCGGCAGGATACACACGCTGCGTGAATTTATCACCTGCGCCAAACTCTTAAAGGGCACAAACTTTTCGGTGGATATAATGATAGGCCTCAAGGGGCAGTCGTTCGAGGATATATCGCAGTCTATCGAGGTTGCGGCGCTCTACGGCGCGAGTCATGTCTCCATGTACGCCCTCACCCCCGAGGACGGCACGCCCATATACACCGACTACCTCAACGGCGAACTTCCCGACGGCGACGAGGTGGCGGCGCAGTACGACTTCGGCGTGAGAAAGCTTGCAGAGCTGGGCTACGCCCGCTACGAAGTTTCCAACTTCTGCAAAAAGGGGAGGGAGAGCAGGCACAACCTCAACTATTGGCGCAGGGGGGAGTACATAGGCTTCGGCGTATCGGCCTCCAGCCACATAAACAACGTGCGCTTTACCAATACTTTCGACCTCGACGAGTACTTCAAGTGCATCATCTCCAACCGGTTCGCCGTCGTCGACAGGCAGGAGATAACCCCGCCCGAACAGCGCGACGAGTTCGTCATGCTGGCCATGCGCACGGCGGAGGGGGTGGATACGGCCGAGTTTGAAAGGCTGTTCGGCCTGTCCTTTGCCGCGGAGTACGCCTCCGCCATAGAGAAGAACGCCGACAGGCTGGATATTTGCGACGGACATGTGGCCATAAAGCCGCAGTATCTGTTTGTGCAGAACCATATAATAGTCGACTTTTTAAAGAACTGACGACGGGGCGCCGCCCGCGCGGCGGGCGGCGCCCCCCGAAGGGAGGATAAAATGGCAACGGCGATCGTCACCGACGGCAGCAGCGGCATGTCCCCCGCCGAGGGGGAGGAGCTGGGCATAACCGTCATTCCCATTCCCATACTCATAGACGGACGGCCCTTCACCGAGGGCGAGGACGGTTTCTGCGCCCGGAGCTTATATGCCGCCCTCAGGGCGGGCAAGCGCGCGGGCACCTCGCAGCCCTCTCCCCTTGCGGTCAGGCAGTGCTGGGAGGGCCTGCTCTCGCGCGGCTACGACCACGTCATCCACATGCCCATAGCTCGCAGGCTCAGCTCGTCCTACGATACGGCCTGCGCCCTCGCCGCCGACATGGGCGGCAGGGTGTCGGTGGTCGACGACGGACGCATCTCCATAGCGCTGAGGGAGGCCGCCCTTAAGGCCAAGCGCATGGCGGACGGGGGCTGCCCGCCCGAAGAGATAGTGGCGCGCCTCAATGCCATGGGCGGTAAGTGCCGCATATTCGTTGCCGTGGGCACTCTGGAATACCTTGCAAGGGGCGGCCGCATAGGCGCGGTGACGGCCACGCTGGGCAACATACTCAACATAAAACCCGTAGTGCAGATAGTCGAAGGCCGACTTACCGTCGTCTCCCGCCAGCGCGGGACGATAAAGTCGCGCGAGGACATATTCGCAAGGCTCAGGGCCGAGTTTGCCGCCTTCTCCTCGCTCGACAGGGCGGACATGACCATGGGCGTGGCGGGCACCGACCTGCCCGAGAGCGAAAGGGAGGCGCTTATGGCCCGCCTGTTGAGGGAGTTCCCCTGCAAAAAGGTGTACTACAACGAACTTCCCGCCTGCGTGGCCTGTCACGTCGGGCCGGGCGCGGCGGGCATAGGCTTCTGCTTCGACTGACAAATAGCGCTCCCTTGGGCGTATGCGATAAGATATGCAAAAATTTTTGTGTTCGTCCGCACATATGGACGATTTAAACGCTATAATGGCCGTCATTGCCGAGGCGCGCTCGTACATGGCTTCGCTCGGCAATCCGCAGTGGAGCGACGGCTTTCCCTCCGAGAGCTACATAGCCGACAGGATAGACCGCCGCCTGATGTATGTCGTGCGCTGCTGCGGCGAGGTTGCGGGGGTGTTCTCGGTGACGGACGACGAACCCGACTATGAAAAAATAGACGGCAAGTGGCTGAACGACGGGGCGTATCTGGCCGTGCACACCGTGGCCGTGGGCGCAAAGTTCCGCGGCATGGGCGTTGCAAAATTTATCTTCGCCAACGCCTTCGCCATGGCCGGGGAGGGCGGCATGGCCTCCGTCCGCGTCGACACCCACCAACGCAACGCGCCCATGCGCGCGCTGCTCTCGTCGCTCGGCTTTGTCTGCTGCGGCGGGCTGACCGTGCGCGACGGCTTTTTGGCATACGAAAGACCCGCGGGAAGGCGTTTCGGGCGGCAATAAATGTTTAAGGGCGGGGCCGCGCACTAAAAGTGCGCGGCCACGCCCGCTTTTCTTTGGCGCGTCCGGAGGCCGATATGGTCTGAAAATATGTCTTTGTCGGGGCATATATGCCGCTCTTCGCCGCGCTTTACATGTCGCGCTCGGCTATAACGCTTCCCTTTTCGCCGTCTACGAGGTAGGCCTTGGTGTTGCCCTCGCGGTCGATAACTCCCACATAGTAGTAGCACTTGCCGTCGTCGGCCAGCAGCCTCACATATATCTCGCCCAAAAAGTTGTTGCCGTCGGTCAGGGCGGAAAAGGTGTCGCCGTCGTACTGCCTCACGCACTCCAGCGCCCTTTCGCAGCTTATCACTCCGTCGTACAGCACGCTCTCGGCAGTGTAATCGGCGCTCTCGCCGTCGCGCGTCAGCTCTATCGTCGCCCCGCCCTCGGGCGCTCCGCCCGTAAAGCTCAGATAGTAGCTGTCGGTAACGGCCATGTAGCTCATCTCGCCGCCGCTGTCGCCCATTGTCGCCGTCACCGTTTGGGGAGGGGATGTAAATTTTGCGAAAATTTCGCACACCTCGCCCGTGCTGCCCTTGTAGCCGTCCGAAAGGTAGGGCGTTTCGCGCTCGGTCACATACACCTTCAGGCTGACGTCGTCGTCCTCGTAAAGGTAGACGTCGGTGCGCTTTTCGGAGATGAACGAGGCATAGTCGGGGCCCTTTGCCCCGCACGAGCTCAGCGGTACAACGGCCGCGGCGGCTGCGAGCGCCGCCGCGGCGAATATCTTTTTGCAGTCCATATTCTATATGTATTGCCCTCGCCGCCGATTATGACGCTTTTTGCCCCTTTTCTGTGCCCGCGCGTGCAAAAATTTTGTTGCATTTTGGGGGCAGGTGTGATAAAATTTGAATGAGAACGTATTTTAAGTGCGCCCGCGCGCGTAGGAGTGCGCGGCCGCCACGGCGGTTGAATTGAAAAATTTTGTTATCAAAACGGCAGTAAAAACCTTTTTAATAATTCTCGGCGCGGCCGTGGTGGGCTTCGGCATATTCACCTTTGCCTGCCCCCAGCACATGGCCTCCTTCACCGAGCAGCTCGGCAACTACACGCTTGCCGTCAGGTACGCGGCCCTGCGCTATTCCTACACGGGCGACACGCGCGACCTCGCAAGGTGCCTTCAGGACGCCATACTCTGCGGCGACGACGGCCTTGTCGAACAGTACGGCGACGAGTTCTTCCAAAAGGACGACCGCGCCCTTGTCATGGCCGAGCTTTCGGCCGAGACGGGCGTCGACCACCTGTATTTCTTCGGCTCGGCGCTGGCCTGCGCCAAGTACCGCGGGGGCGACTTTGAAGGCGCGCTCGCCTTCGCAAGCGACATAAACGGCGCCTCGTCGTTTACCTCGGGCAATCCCCTTATGGCCCTCGCCTCCGAGCTTGTCGGGGCAGGCGACGGCGAGAACGCGCCCGCGCTCATCTCCGTCCTCAACGCCCTTTCCGTAGCGGACGACGGCCAGAAGGCGCTGCTGGCCGAGGTGGTTTCGGCGCTTGGCCAAATCAAATGACGTTATTAAACTTTTAAAAGGAAAGATATATGCAACACCAAAGAGTATTGATTCTCGATTTCGGCGGGCAGTACAACCAGCTGATCGCGCGCAGGGTGAGGGAGCTCAACGTATTCTGCGACCTCATGCCCTCGGACATGACCTTAAGCGAGATAAAGGAGTACGACCCCATAGGCATCATCTTCACGGGCGGCCCCAACAGCGTCTACGACGACGGCTCGCCCAAGGTGGACGCGGGCGTGTTCTCGCTCGGCGTGCCCGTTCTCGGCATATGCTACGGCTGTCAGCTGATGGCGCACCTTCTGGGCGGCGTAGTCGAGAGGGCTACTACCTCCGAATACGGCAAGGCGGAGGTGGACTATGTGTCCTCCCGTCTGACCGTCGACATGCCCTCTTCGGCGGTGTGCTGGATGAGTCATACCGACAGGATAACCCGCCTGCCCGAAGGCTTTAAAATGCTTGCCAAGAGCGATAACTGCCCCTACGCCGCGTTCGGCGACGAGGACAGAAAGCTCTACGGCGTGCAGTTCCACCCCGAAGTCAACCACACCTTCAAGGGCAGCGTAATACTCAAAAACTTCCTCTACAATATCTGCGGCGCCAAGGGCGACTGGACTATGTCCAACTTCGTCGCCAACCAGATAGCCGCGCTCAGGGCCAAGATAGGCGATAAAAAGGTGCTGTGCGCCATGTCGGGCGGGGTGGACTCGGCCGTCGCGGCCACGCTCATCCACAGGGCGGTGGGCGACAACCTCACCTGCGTGTTCGTCGACCACGGACTTTTAAGAAAGTACGAGGCCGAAGAGGTGATGAAGGTGTTCAAGGGCGACCTCGGCATGAACCTTATAAAGGCCGACGACGGCGACGTCTTTTTGCGCAGGCTCGAAGGCGTGACCGACCCCGAAACCAAGCGCAAGATAATAGGCGAGCAGTTCATCCGCTCGTTCGAAAAGCAGGCAAAGGCCATAGGCAAGGTAGATTTCCTCGTTCAGGGCACCATATATCCCGACGTTATCGAAAGCGGCAAGGGCAAGAGCGCCGTTATCAAGTCACACCACAACGTTGGCGGCCTGCCCTCGGTGGTCGACTTCAAGGAGATAGTCGAGCCCCTGCGCGACCTGTTCAAGGATGAGGTCAGAAAGGTGGGCTTCGAGCTGGGACTGCCCAAGAGCGTGGTAATGCGCCAGCCCTTCCCCGGGCCGGGTCTCGCCATACGCATAATGGGCGAAGTGACGAGGGAAAAGCTTGAAACGCTGCGCGATTCCGACTACATCCTGCGCGACGAGATAGCCAAGTCCGGCCTCGACGACAAGATATGGCAGTACTTCACCGTCATCACCAATTCCAAGACGGTGGGCGTGCAGGGCGACTTCCGCACCTACGAAAACGTGGTGGCCATCCGCGCCGTCACCTCTGTCGACGCCATGACGGCCGACTGGGCGCGCATCCCCTACGACGTGCTCGAAAGGGTGTCCAACCGCATCGTCAACGAGGTCAGGCACGTCAACAGGATAGTGTATGATATAACCTCCAAACCCCCCGCAACGATAGAATGGGAATGACAAATTTGTTAACGCAAATTGTGCGCTTGGGGCGCGCACCAATTTGCCGTTATTTGAGGGCGCTGCCCTCAGCGGCGCAATCTTAGGTGCCCTACAGTTATAAAATTGCGCCGCTTTCACCTGCTGAGGCGCAAGTATGCGCAAATTGTGTTGTGCTGCGCGAAAGCGTGGTTTCGCTTGCACCGATAATTAAAGAAATTAACGCAAATTTCGCCTACGCTCGAAATGACTTGCTCTGTACGGGTGCGGTGATAGCGCTTGCCTGAAATGATATAAAAAAATACGGAGTGTCATTTCGACCGAAGAGAGGAGGGCCTTCTGCCCGACGAACGGAGCGGAGAAATCTCACGGGGAGAGAAATCAAACTTGTAAACAATCTTTTCTTCACCCCTTTGTCATGCTGAGCAGCGCGCCAAAATAGTTTGAGTATGACCAAGCGCGAACGCGCGTTGCGACAGCAACGGACAAGCAGGGCGAAATTCGCCCGTAATGGCTCCCCGTCGCTATGGGGAGCTGTCGGCAACTTGTTGCCGACTGAGGGGGCGTTATTTCCTTTCGACCTCTCCGTCTGCACGCTCTCGCGCGCAGCCACCTCTCCATACGAAGGAGAGGCAATATTGCGGTTAGATGGTATCTGAAGCGTAGCCGAGGAGATTTCTCCGTGCGGCGTCCGTGCGGAGGCACGGCCGCCTTAGTCGAAATGACATTCCTCTTTTCGGGGAGATTTCTCGGCTTCGCTCGAAATGACAGGAAGAGAGACGGCGCGTGCCTGCATGCCGCAAAGGGCTGCGGTCGCGGACGAACTTAAAAATATCAAGGAGAAAAACAGCATGTCAAACAATATAAGACCCGAAAGTCTTGCACGCATAACCACCAAGGAGGCGGCCGATGCCTTCATAAATGAGCAGATAGCCGAAGTGCGCGCTCAGGTCGGCGGCAAAAAGGTGTTGCTCGCCCTCTCGGGCGGAGTTGATTCCTCCGTCGTCGCCGCCCTCCTCATCAAGGCCATAGGCAAGCAGCTCGTCTGCGTGCACGTCAACCACGGCCTTCTGCGTCAGGGCGAGCCCGAACAGGTAGTTTCGGTATTCCGCGACGAGCTGGACGCCAATCTTATCTATGTCGACGCCACCGATCGCTTCCTCGGCAAGCTTGCCGGCGTGGCCGATCCCGAAACAAAGCGCAAGATAATCGGCGCCGAATTCATCGAAGTGTTTAAGGAGGAGGCCCTCAAGCTCGAGGGCATTAAGTTCCTCGCACAGGGCACAATCTATCCCGACATAATCGAGAGCGAAAAGGGCGTCAAGGCCCATCACAACGTCGGCGGTCTGCCCGAACAGCTCGGCTTCGAGCTCGTAGAACCCCTCAAGTTTTTGTATAAGGACGAAGTGCGCGTTGTGGGCGAAGCCCTCGGTCTGCCCGCAAACATGGTCTACCGCCAGCCCTTCCCCGGCCCCGGTCTGGGCGTAAGGTGCCTCGGCGCCATAACCCGCGACAGGCTGGAGTGCGTGCGCAAGTCGGACGCCATCCTTCGCGAAGAGTTTGCCAAAAACGGCCTCGAAGGAAAGGTTTGGCAGTACTTCACCGTTGTGCCCGATTTCAAGTCGGTGGGCGTAAAGGACGGCAAGCGCACCTTTGCGTGGCCAGTGATCATCCGCGCCGTAAACACCAAGGACGCCATGACGGCCACCGTGGAGGACATTCCCTTCGCCCTGCTCGAGCACATCACCGCCCGCATCACCGCCGAGGTAGAGGGCGTAAACAGAGTGCTTTATGATCTCACCCCCAAGCCCGTCGGGACTATTGAGTGGGAATGAGAGAGTTTTAACGCAAATTGGTGCGCTTGGGGCGCGCACCAATTTGCCGTTATTTAAGGGCGCTGCCCTCGCGGGCGCAATCTTTATATCGCCCTACAGTTATAAAATTGCGCCCGCTTCACCTGCTGAGGCGCAAGTATGCGCAAATTGTGTTGTGCTGCGCGAAAGCGTGGTTTCGCTTGCACCGATAATTA
>CALVRO010000016.1 GCA_944358655.1 uncultured Clostridia bacterium
CCCGAGCCTTTCGCCTCTGCAAAACAAGGTGAAAAGTGTATCTGAAAAGTAGCCGGGGAGATTTCTCCGCTACGAACGCTAAAGCGTTCTCCGGTCGAAATGACACTCTTTTTTTACATGGAAGATTTCTCCGTTTCGCATCTTGTACGCGTTTAATGTAATTGCTCGCGTCCCAAGCGAAAGCGGCGCTTCGCTTGCACGAAATGACATTCTCTGCCGAGGGGATTTCTCCGTTTCGCCCGCCGCGCTTTGCGCGGCGGGCTTCAGTCGAAATGACATATTCTGTCCGAGAGGAGTCGCGCCGCATATTCTGCCCCGTTTGTCATACTGAGCAGCGCACCGGACAGGCAGGATGCCTTATAATGTAGGAGTGCGCGTCGCCGAACGTATCTCGGAGGCGTAAGCCGACGGACAAACGGGGCGTTTTTTAATCTTTTACCACAACGCGGCGCGTTCGCGCCGCATATCGAGGCCGTGCGTATCGCACGGCCATATCGAGCCCCGAACGGGGCATATCGAGGCCGCACGCTCCAGCGCGCGGCCATATCGACTTCAATATGCGGGGGCGGCGGACTGCATTGCAGTCCGCCGCCCTTTATAACTATCTGTGCCTTAATACAATATCTGCCTTATTTTTCGCAGTTGCTTTTCAAGGTCTCGAGGCAGGCCGTAAGCTCGGCGGGTATCCTCGTCTTGATGGTGTTTGCGTAGTAGTTGCCGATCTCCTCGGCCTCGGCCGCCCACTTCTTTTTGTCTACGGCGAGTATGCCTTCAAGGTCGGCAAGCCCGAATTTGTGTCCGGGCGCAATTTCGTAGTCCATGCCCTCGAGGTCGATGTCCTTTGCCTTGGGCACATAGCCTATGGCCGTCTCGTCGGCGTCGACGGCGTCGTCGCAGCGCTTGAGTATCCATTCGAGCACGCGCATGTTGTCGCCGAAGCCCGGCCAGATGAAGTTGCCGTCCTCGTCCTGTCTGAACCAGTTTACGTTGAATATCTTGGGCGGGTTCTTTACTATCTTGCCCATGTCTATCCAATGCTTGAAGTAGTCGCCCATGTGGTAGCCTGCAAAGGGCTTCATGGCCATGGGGTCGTGGCGGAGCACGCCCGTCGCGCCGGTGGCGGCGGCCGTCGTTTCGGAGGACATGGCCGAACCTACGAACACGCCGTGGTTCCAATCCTTCGACTGATATACGAGGGGAGTGGTGGAGGCCCTTCTTCCGCCGAAGATTATAGCCGACAGGGGCACGCCCTCCTTAGAGTTGAATTCGGGCGAGATGCAGGGGCAGTTTGCGGCGGGCGCCGTAAAGCGCGAGTTGGGGTGCGCGGCGTACGTCGACTTATCCTTTTTGTTGAACTTGTTCTTGTCCCACGGCTTGCCCGTCCAGTCTATGCAGTGTTCGGGCAGGTCGCCGTCGAGGCCCTCCCACCATACGGTCATGTTGTCGGTGTCGAGCGCGACGTTGGTGAATATGGTGCCGCGGCGGGTGGTGGCCAGCGCGTTGGGGTTGGAGTGCTCGTTGGTGCCGGGCGCCACGCCGAAGAAGCCGTTTTCGGGGTTTACCGCCCACAGGCGGCCGTCGTCGCCCACTCTTATCCATGCAATGTCGTCGCCCACGCACTCAACCTTGTATCCCTTTTCCACATAGTGCTTGGGGGGGATGAGCATGGCGAGGTTGGTCTTGCCGCAGGCCGAGGGGAAGGCCGCCGCAACGTACTTCTTGCTGCCGTCGGGGAAGGTGACGCCGAGAATGAGCATGTGCTCGGCCATCCAGCCCTCGTTTTTGCCGAGGTAGGAGGCAATTCTCAGCGCAAAGCACTTTTTGCCGAGCAGCACGTTGCCGCCGTAGGCCGAGTTTACCGAAATTATGGTGTTATCCTCGGGGAAGTGCATTATGTAGCGGTTGTCGGCGTCCACGTCGCACTTGGCGTGGAAGCCCTTTATAAAGTCGCCGTCGGGCCCTATTGCCTTTAAAACGTTGGCGCCCACGCGCGTCATAATGTTCATGTTGAGCACAACATATATCGAGTCGGTCACCTCTATGCCGTAGCGGGCGAAGGGCGAGCCGACAACGCCCATGGAGTAGGGTATGACGTACATAGTCCTGCCCTTCATCGAACCGCGCGCGATCTCCGAGGCCAGCTCGTAGGCCTGTTTGGGATCCATCCAATAGTTAACGGGGCCTGCGTCGTCCCTGTTCCTGGTGCAGATGAAAGTTCTGTCCTCTACGCGCGCAACGTCGTTGACCTTCGTCCTGTGCAGGTAGCAGTCGGGCAGGATGGAGCGGTTGAGCCTGATGAGTTCGCCGCTCTTTACGGCCTCCTCTCTCAGTTCGTCAAGCTGTTCGTTTTCGCCCGTTATCCACACAATGCGGTCGGGCTGAGCAAGTTCGGCGCTCTCGGTCACAAAGTCGAGCACCTTTTTGTTCTTGGTAAGTGCCATATCTTTCAGCTCCTTTATGGGAAGATTTTGCATAATTGCCGTCCTTCCGCGCGGGTGGCGCGGAGAGCGGAGGGGGAAGAAAATCATCTTGTCTCCCATTTAAAAGTATAGCAGATTTTTGCCGCCATTGCAACAAAATGAGGCCGCCGCAGGCAAATTTGTGCGAGAAGGCCGCGCAACAGCCCCCTCGGGCAGAGCATGTCGTTTCGACTGAAGCCCGCCGCGCAGAGCGCGGCGGGCGGAACGGAGAAATTCCACGGGTAGAGCATGTCATTTCGACTAAGGCGGCCGCGTTGCGCGGCCGCCGCACGGAGAAATCTCCCGGGCTCCGCTTCAGATACACTTATACCGCATTATAGCCTCTCCTTCGTATGGAGAGGTGGCCACACGCATGGGCGTGTGGTCGGAGAGGTCGAAGTAAAGTCGATATATTGCCTTCGGCAATTCGATAAGCCCCGTTCGGGGCTCGATATGGCCGTGCAAACGCGCGGCCTCGATATGCGGCGACAAAATCGCCGCGTTGCGGTGAGAGCAGAAAGAACGCCCCCTCAGTCGGCAATAAATTGCCGCCAGTTCCCCATATCGACGGGGAGCCAAAATGGGGTGTTCCGCCCCGTTTGTCCGTCGGCTTACGCCTCCGAGATACGTTCGACGATGCGCACTCCTACCTTATAAGAAACCCCGCCTGCTCGGTGCGCTGCTCAGTATGACAAACGGGGCAGAGGTTGGGCGCGCCCTCTCTCGGGGAGAGCCTGTCATTTCGACTGCAGCACACAAAGTGTGCGAAACGGAGAAATCTCATGGGCTATGTTTCAGATACGATATATCCTTATTATGACCTCCCCGTCGCTATGGGGAGGTGGCGGCGCGCGGCCATTTGGCCGCACGCCGTCGGAGAGGGCGATATTCTGACATTTATTCCCCATTGTCATCCTGAGCTATAGCGAAGGATCTCCTTTGTCCGACCAAAACGGAACATATGTAGAGATGCCTCGGCAACGCGCGCACATGCTTGGTTTTAATCCTACTCTTTTGGCGCGCTGCTCGGCATGACAGGGAGGGGAGTATGGGTGCGCAGCTCCGCGAGCACCCTCCGAAAAGTAAGTAGCAAATCGCTAAAGCACCGCACCCGCGAAAGAGGGGGCGGGCAAGGGCGAATTTGCTTTCACGGAGTGCAGGTATTTTTACCTTGTTCTCGCGCAAAACTGTAGTATTTGCGCGAAAGAGGAGCCGCAGGCGCTAAAAGCGGACAAGGCAGGTTACACCTGCCTTGTTGCAAAAAGCGCCTTGCGGCGACGATTACATTACTTCCCTTCCCTGCGCGGTGCCGACGACCGTAAGCACCTGCACTTCCTCGCCCGTGGCGGCGTCGACGTACGCAAAGTACTCTCTGCCCTCCAATCGGCCGAAAAATTCATAGCACAGCACCTCGTCGCCGTCCAAGGGTATCAGAACAAGCCTGCCGCCGCGCGCCTCCAAGCGGCCGTCCACGGCGCTCAGCGCCTCCTCTTTAGTCAGAGTTGCCCCACCTATATCCCTTTGCGAATGGTTTTTAACGTAACCGAACGCCTCGGCGCCCGTCACTATGCCGCGCTCCTCGCACACCTTTAATTTTATCATGTCGGGGTAGATCACCACGCCGTCCTGCACATGGCAGAAATTTATGTGGCAGGTAGTGCCGCTGTGGTTGACCCACACGGGCACAAGCCCCTCGTATCCCGCCTTTTTCAGGAATTGTTCGGCAATATCTATGCACCTTTCGGGCGTGAAGTTGTGCTCGGTGCACTCTCTGTAGCTGTCGAACATGACGAGCTTGCCGCCCCTGACGGATATCTGCGCGAGCATCTCGCCGTTTTTGCCGTCGAGCTCCACGTTGTAGAAGGCCAGCTCTCCCGCCTCTGTGCGCCCCGTGCAGCGGGCCGAGGAGACGCCGTAGTCGGCGAATATGTCCGAGGCTATCTTCTCCGCCTCGCTCTCGCTTATCTCGCTCTGCCCCTCGAATACGGACAGGTTGGTGTCGGCGGCGCCGTCCGAGAAGGGGCCGTCGAATATGCCCTTGGGCTCATCAATAATGTTGTTCTTAATGTCGAGCGCGTCGCCGAGCCGCGAAAAGTCGTCGCCGAGCACGTCGTCGCCCAGCCATTGCCCCGAGGATATGGCCTCGTTGATGTGTCTTTTGAGGCGCGCGTTGGTGACGTACATATATTCGAGCGAGCTGCGCTGCCACTCCTCTGTTTCCCCGCCCGCCGCGGCGGTGGCTATCATGGCCTGCGCGCTGTCGCCCATTTTGTTCATAAAGGCGGCAATATTGCCCGTCGAACGCACGTCTGCGGGCATGCGCTCGAGTATCATTTCGGCCATCTCGCTCTCTATGGCAACGTCGGTCATCAGCACGGCGCGTTCGCGGGGGGAGGAGGCCACTCTCGCCTTGGCGAGGGTGGAGTCGAGGTCGTCGACTATGGCGTTGAGCTCGTACAACGAGCGGTCGCGCATGCTCTCCATCCTCGTTCTCATGGCCGATATGTTGAACCAGCCGTAGGTGACTATGGCCGCCAGCACAAGGCAGACGGTGCTCAGCGCTATCACGGCCGCCAGCCAGCCGCCCCGCCCCGCCGTCTTTTGGGCCGTGCCGTCGCCGCCCGACCTTCTTTGCTCCTCTCTTGCGACAAAGTCGTCGCCGTAAGCGCGCCCCTCTGCGTCGCCGTCGAATAGATCCTGTCTGTCGTCGTTATTCATTTATCTTCCTCCTTTCGGGCGGTTGCCCCCGTACTATATGGCAAATACATGCTTGCCTATCACCGTTACCGTCTCGCGGCCGAATATCCAGCTGCTCGTGGCCACGGCGGGATTGTAGTAGTAAAGACAGCCGTAGGTGGGATCCCACCCGTTCATGGCGTCGGTCGCCGCGTTTATGGCCTTCTGGTCGGGCGTAAGGTTTATCTGCCCGTCGTTGACGGCCGTGAAGGCGTTCTTCTGGTATATTACGCCCGCAATGGTGTTGGGGAAGTCGGGCGAGTCGACGCGGTTGAGCACCACGGCGCCCACCGCCACCTGACCGGTGTAGCTCTCGCCGCGCGCCTCGGCGTAGATGCACCTTGCCAGAAGGTAGAGGTCGGAGCTGGTGTACTGCCCGCTCCCGCCGCCCTCGGCCTCGAGGGCCTTTACGCTGTCGTTCATGCCCAGCGCGGCGAAGGTGGCTTTGCCGGCTATGCCGTCCACTTTCAGGCCGTTCTTGCGCTGAAAGTTTTTAACGGCCTCGGCCGTCTTGCCGCCGTATATGCCGTCGACCTGGCCCGCGTAGTAGCCCCACATCTTCAGCCTGCGCTGCACTTCCTTTACCTCCCCGCCCGAGGAGCCCTGCCTGAGCACGGCCGCCTCAACAACTTCCACGGCGGGCACGGCCTCGCCTCCGCCCACGTTGGCCGCGGCATATCCCGCTATCAACGCGGCGGCCGCCGCAAGGGCAATGCCTGCCTTTATGCCTTTTTTCATCTATGGTTACCTCCGTTGGGGGCGGTCAGTCCGCCCCGTTAAAAAATTTGTCTATGATTTCGAGTATCAGGCTTCTGTACTCCACGCCGCAGGGCGCCGAAGTAAAACACAGCGGCGGGTAGATGACGCACCACCAGTTGTCGCCGTCGCCCTCGCCCAGCTCGACGATGAGGGCGTCGTAGTCGCCCTCCTCCAGCGTCAGGCCGTCGTACACGCGGGTGGGAAAGTGTTCGCGCCTGACTTCCGCCCTCGCGCCGTAGCTCTCGCCCAGCGCCGCGAGCGAACGCTCGCACACGTCCTCTATGTCGTCGGTCAGCGCCGATATCTTTTCCATCGCCGTCTGCTTGTCGCCGCACTGCGCCACATAGGGCGTAATATAGGCCACGACGTCGTCCTTTACGGCATATTTTACCTGCTGGTCGTGCGCCGAATCGGAGTTGGCGCGAACGTGTATGCGCAGGTATCGGGTATTGTCGCCCGCGTCGGACGCGCCGAGGGTGCGTGCGCAGACCGCCGCTGTAATTAAGATGAGTAGAACGCAAAAAGTTATACAAATTTTTTTCATGTCGGCCTCTTTTTCGATTTTTTCGGTGCGGCAGGCTTGGCCGCGAGGGGCATTATTGCCCGCCGTGAAGGTATTTATACTTATCTCAAACCGAAGTTTTTGTGGGCAATAAAAAAGAGAGGAGGGGGCGGAGGGCGGGCGGAGCACAACATGTTGTGCTCCGCCCGCCCACATATTACTATATCGCGAGTATGCGCCCCCAAGCAGATAATTTACAAAAAATTTTTAAAAAAAGATGATAAAAATGCTTGCCTTTTGCCGATATATTTGATATATTAGTAAAGCGTTAAGGGAGCTTAGCTCAGTTGGGAGAGCAACTGCCCTACAAGCAGTGGGTCACAGGTTCGAGCCCTGTAGCTCCCACCACAAAATAGTGCGGATGAATACTTATGCGGGAATGGCTCAGTGGTAGAGCGTCACCTTGCCAAGGTGAATGTCGCGGGTTCGAATCTCGTTTCCCGCTCCACCAATTCAGCCGCACTATTTTTTTATTATCGCCCCAAAAGTAACCGGATGGTTTGAGGGACAAAGCTTCACCGCGGCATATGGTGAAGTTATCGGCGCTATAGCCAAGAGGTAAGGCATGGGCCTGCAAAGCCCTGATTCCCCGGTTCAAATCCGGGTGGCGCCTCCAGCTCGGCCGCAAGGCCCCTATTGCAACAAGGCAGGTTTTACCTGCCTTGTTTTTTTGCTGTGGTAAAAGTGTATCTGAAGCGATATCCGTGGAGATTTCTCCGCGCGGCGGCCGCACTTTGTGCGGCCGCCTTGGTCGAAATGACAGGGTAAAAGAGGGGCGGCGCGCGGCGTACAGGCCGCTGTTAGAAAGAAACAAATTGTATGAAAAAACATGTTCGGGGGCGAAAAATATTTACTGCGGCAATTAACTTGACAAACGAGGGGTGGTGTGACTAAAATATAGTAGTAAATACTTATAATAAATACTGTAAAAAGGTACTATATTCCCGCCCCATCGTCGCCGCAAGGCTAACTTCGCAACAAGCCAAGTAAACTTTGCTTGTTTGCTCTATAGCCTGCGGCTCCTCTTTCGCGCAAAAGCCACGGTTTTGCGCGAAAATGCGGAATTGATTTATGCACTCCGTGAAAGCAAATTCGCCTTTGCCCGCCCCCTCTGTCGCGGGTGCGGTGCTTTAGCGATTTGCTACCTGTCTTTCGGAGGGTGCTCGCAAAGCTGCGCACGCTTCGCGGAGCGGTAACAAGTGTATCTTAAACGTAACCGGGGAGATTTCTCGGCTACGTTTTCGCATCTTGTTCGCGTTCAACAAAAAAGCTCTCGTTCCAAGCGAAAGCGGCGCTACGCTTGCGCGAAATGACAGTCTCTACCCGAGAGGGGGCGTTATTAAAACTCCCGCCACAACGCGGCGATTTGTCGCCGCATATCGGGGCCGCGTGTTCGCGTGGCCATATCGAGCCCCGAACGGGGCATATCGAGTTGCCGAACGGCAACATATCGATGTTTTCAGATCCCTCGCTGTCGCTCGGGATGACAAGTCTGCCCCACCCGCCCACCCCCGGGCCTTTCGTCTCTGCAAAGTAAAATTTTTACAAGATAACAATTTAGATAAATAATATATCGGGGTGAACGGGCAAAAGGTCGCCGAACATAATGGCGGAGAGGCCCGCAAAAATAAGGTTTTTCCGCCCGATATAAAAGGAGGTTGCCGTTGGCTAAACGCAATGTAAAGGAAGAGGCCCTGCAGGCCGTGTACGACGTGTGCGCGCGCGTGGGGCTGGAAAATTTATCGATAAAGCGGATAAGCGAGCAGATACACGCCTCCGAGGCCATGATCTACTACCACTACAAGAGCAAGACGGACATTTTGGAAAAGGCCTTTCTGGCCGTCCACTCGCGCATAGACGAGGTGTTCAGACGGCACTTTATAGAAGAGGGCCTCGTGCTCGAGCGCGACACGCTTAAGGTGTGCACGCAGACATGGATGCTCTACTACGGCTTCTGGCGCGACCACCCCGCCGAAACGGCCTTTTACGACGCGTTCATCCACTCGCACTACATATCCGTTGAGCTGTGGCGGAAGGACAACGCCTCGTATGTGTTCTTCGCCCCCATGTTCGGCAGGCTTATGGGCGATATCGAGCGCAAGACGGGCGAAAGCGTGTTTGCGTTCATATGGTCGGTGATAATCGAAAGCGCGATAATAATGGCCAAGCGCGCGCAAAATACGGGCAAAGACCTCGACGAGCAGGCCAAAAAGACGATAGGCCGCGTGCTTTCGGCAATACTTTCGGCCTCGCCCTCGGAAGGGGATGATTGAGGCATATATGGGCACCAATTTGCAAATCAGAGGCTTTAAAAAGGCATTAAAAAATACAAGTCAACATTTCCACGGAGGGAAGGTATGATAAAGTTAAAAAGCAGGTTTTTAGCGGCAATATTTTTGATATTCGCCGTAATAGAGCTCGGTTTTGCGGCGGCGTTCTCTGCGCCCGCAGCAAGAGCCGAGGAGAGCGGCGTCTACAGCGACGAGCAGATAGCTGACATAGAGCAGATAATTTCCTCCGCCAATCAGAACATAATCAACGTCGTGCCCGGCGAAAACGCCCAGGCCGCCCTCGACAAGGTGGTAGAGGACGCTCTCGGCGAAATTGCAAAAGTGCCCAGCAACTCGGTAGTTGCGGGCGATATAAAGCCGGACGGCAGCTCGCCTTCGGGCGAGGGCCAGGCCGACTACGGCGAGGGCCACGACCCCGACGAGATCTGGGGCGTAGTCACCAACGACAGCTCCATTCCCGGCGGCATAAAGCTCGTCATCGAAAAGACGGACAGCTCGGCGCTTTCTGCCATAGAGAGCGCTTCGCAGAGCGGCGGCCTCGTATCGGCCGAGGGCAGCTCGCTGTCCGCCGAGGACATGCAGAGGGCCGTAGCCGATAAGGATATCAAAACCACTCTCGATATCTACCTGCTCATGTCCGACGGCAGTAAGGTCACCGAGTTCGAGGGCATGTACAAGATAAAGCTGCTCCTTCCCGCCGACATGAGGGGCATGAGCGGCCTGCAGGTGGTCTACGTCGCCGACGACGGCAGCGTGGAGGTGTTCGAAACCACTGTAAACGGCAACTACCTCGAGTTCACCACCTCGCACTTCTCCGAGTTCTACATTCTCGGCGACACCTCGCTCGATCTGTGGTGGCTGATAATCACCCTTGCGGTAATTCTGCTCATCGAAATAATAGTAATAGTCGTGCTCGCCCTCCGCAGAAGGGAGGACGGTAAGGACAGTAAGGAAAGTAAGGCAAGCGCCTTCATTCCCCCCGTGCTGGCCGTCAACCTCATCCCCGCGGGCGCCATACCCGCAATAGTCGTGCTCGGCGTTTTAGTGCTCATCGCCGCGGCGGTAATAGTCGCACTCCTCATAAGGGGCAGGCGCAGGGCCGCCGGGGAGGCCGAGGAACCCACCGCCGAAGATATAGCGGCCGAGGAGCCTTCGGAAGCTGAGGAGACCGCCGAGGTCGCCGAAGAGAGCGCAGAACAGAGAGAGGCCCAAACGGACGAACAGCCCGAAAAGGCCCCCGAAGAGGCCGCCCCCGCCGAGGAAGTGCGCGAAGAGCGCGCCGAAGAGATCGTTGAGATCGAAAAGACGGCCGAAACGGTCAGGCGGGAGGAGACCGCCGTCACCGCCGCGGCGGCTGCCGCCGTCGCGGGCGGGGCGGGGCCGGTCATAGGCCAGACCTTCATCCGTTACCGCTACAACCGCTCCTTCGAGGCGCGCCTCATACAGTCGGAGGACAGGGTAAAGAAGTACTACTCCGAGCTCAAAAACGAGCTGCTCTGCTACAAGAGGGTGAGCTCGCGCATGAGCTGGCAGCACGACGGCTACAGGCGGAGCCGCCCCATCGAGGCCAAGTTCGTGTTCCGCGGAAAGACGCTCTGCCTGTGCCTCGCGCTCGACCCCGCCGACTACGCCGAGGGCAAGTATATCGTCGACGACATGTCGCGCTATGCAAAGTTCGCCTCCACGCCCGTAATGTACCGCCTTAAGAACCCCCGCCGCGTAAAGTACGCCAAGGAGCTCATAGCGGCGCTGTTCGCGGGCGAGGAGAGGGCCGAGGGCCAGACCGTCGACTACTCCGCCATTCCCTACGAGAGCACGCAGAGCCTTGTGGACAGGGGCCTCATAAAGGTGGTAGGACAGGAGAGCGTAGTTTACGACGGCACCAATTACCAGGCCGAGGTGTACGAGGACGACGACGAAATGCCCGAAGATATCGACCTCGAGGACGAGGGCGCCGACGACGGCGTCTCCGTAGACGAGGCCGACAGGCTGATGACCGACGACGAGGCCAAGGCCGCAGTCGAGGAGGGCGTCAGGTATGCCGACAGAACCAAGACGGGCATAATAAACGTAGACACTCTGGGCAAGCTCTTTGCCGACGGCGAAAAGGTCACGCTCGAGGAGATAAAGCGCCGCATGCCCTCCTACGACAAAAAGGTCACCTTCGTAAAGGTGCTCGCACGCGGCGAGCTCGGCCGCGCGCTCGTGGTGGAGGCCGACGACTTCTCGCTCGAGGCCGTAAAGATGATAGCCTTGGAGGGCGGCAGAGTCATAAAGACGCGCCGCAGGCAGCAATAAATAATAAGGTATAGTATGGACAACAGTCAGAGAGAGGAGTTCAACCCCTCGCCCTCGAACGCGGGAGGCAGCGAGTTTCAGGAAGGCGCGCAGAGCGCGCCCTCTCCCGCCAAAAAAAAGAGCCTTTCCTTCGACAAGCTCATCACCAAAATACTTGTGGGCGGAGCGGCCGTGATGACGGTCGGCGGCTTTGTGCTCGCACCCGCCGCGCCCGAGGTGAGCTTCACCTCGCTCAGGGCCACCGACACCCGCATAGACTACACGGTGGAGGTGGAGGAGGACGCCGAGGGGCTGATAATAGTCGCCTCCAACGACTTCACCCGCCGCGAGGCCTCTCTTTCGGGCGGCACCAATACGGGGTCGTTCGAGGGGCTCAAGCCCAACATGAGCTATAAAATAACCGTGGAGCAGACTTCGGCCTTCGGCGGCAGCATAGCCGAGGAGAGCGTTACCACGCTCACCGCCGAGGAGGCGCCCGTAACGGCGCTCTATTCGGTGACTTCGGAGTGCACCTGCAACATAGACGGCTATTTCCATTTCACCATGGAGCTCGTCGACGAGAAGGGCATATGGTCGGAGTTCGAGGCCACGCTCACCGACAAGAAGGGCACGGTTTCAAGCTGCGTATTCTCGCAGGAGATAACGGCCGAACAGGTCATCGACGTGGTCGGCGCGCCCCTCGTGGGCAAGACGGCGCAGTTCGTGATAAGCTGCTACGATTCCGAACTCGGGCAGCGCACGCAGCTATACAGCGCAGAAGTAAAAATTTAGTTAACGGGAGATAAACAATTCCAATGGCAAAGCAAAGATCGACCAAAAGCAAAGTCATTCGCGGCATACTGCTGGCGATAGCCGTTGCGGGCACCATAGTGGCCTTCGTATTTTCCACTCAGCTCTTCGGCGAGGACTCAATTTTCAACAAAAGCGTATCGGGCAATATCTTCGTGGATACGCTCTACCAAAAGATACCCGCCGTCATACGCACCGTGCAGATAGTCGCAATAGCACTGCTGCTCTCCATGCTGCTGCGCAAAATAATGCGCATGGGCTTCGCCAAGAGCAGCCGCAGCTTAACAATAGTCAAACTTTTGGAAAACTTCGTGCGCTGGGTAATAGCCATAGTCGCCGTGCTCATCATTCTCGGCGCGTGGGGCGTGGACACCGCCACCCTCGTGGCCGGCGCCGGAGTGTTGACCCTCATCGTCGGCCTCGGCGCCCAGAGCCTTGTGGCCGACATAGTCGCGGGCATATTCATGGTGTTCGAAGGCGAATTCCAGATAGGCGACATAGTTATAGTCAACGGCTGGCGCGGCACCGTGCAGGAGATAGGCATCCGCACCACCAAGCTCGTCGACGCTGGCGGCAACGTCAACATTGTCAACAACAGCGAAATAACCACCGTCGTCAATCAGACCAAGGATATGTCGGTGGCAAAGTGTGTTGTCAGCATTGAGTACGGCGAATCCATACCCCGCGTAGAGGTGGTCATCCGCGACAATCTCGAAAAGATAAGGCAGTCCATCCCCGCCATACTCGACGGCCCCTACTACAAGGGCGTGGAGGCGCTGGGCGCTTCGAGCGTAGACCTCCTGCTCATCGCCACCTGCCGCGAGGAGGACATATATCAGGTGCAGAGGGATATGAACAGGGAGCTCAAGCTGCTCTTCGACGCCAACGGCATCAGCATACCCTTCCCCCAGATCGTTTTGAACCAGCCCACCGAATTCAAGAAAAAGACCTCCAAAAAGACCGAGGCAGGCGCCCGCGAATTTTTAGAGGAGCAGAAGGAGCAGTCCAAGGCCCTCGAGGACGAAAACGACTGATCTTAAATTGTCGGATAGAGAGAGCGCACGGCGCGCTCCGTCGTCCTGCACGGCGCCCCGCCCGCGCGGCGCCTGAATATATACAACGCCCATCCCTTATGCGCGCATACTTTTTTCACCCCTTTGTGCGCGCATAAAATTGCCCGCCCGCAGGACAGCTTGTCTGTCCTGCGGGTTTTTTTGTGCTCCGCCCGCCCCTTTGCGCCCGCCTCTCGGCGGGCGCTTTTTTTATGCCTTTTGCCCGCTCTCCGTTTGTGGCGCGGGGCGCGCCGTTTGTGCCCGAAGGGGCCCGAAAGCTCAAAAAAACGTGCATTTCATGTTGCAAAAAGTGCATTTCATGGCTTGGAGATTTATTTATCGGGTAAATCGTACGGCTTGAACGAGTTATGTTGAAAGGTATAATTTTTGGTGCTAATATGCTGTTGCAAAGCCGCAGAAGATGAAAGCGGCAAACAAAATATTCCTAAAGGAGGGTATGATGCTAAAAGCAAAGACAGGCAAAAAAGCTGTTAAGTCGTTGTCCGCGATAGCCGTCGCGGTGGTAATGGGCGCAAGCGTTTTTGCGGGTACGGGCATTGCTTCGGCCGCCGAAGGCGACGGAGCGCAGACCACAACCGGCAATCTCACCAAGTACTATTCCGACTACAACAGCATGGAGGAAGCTAAGAAGGCCGCCGAAGATCTGACAAGGCAGATAGTAGGCGAGGGCGCTTCGCTCCTCAAGAACAGGGAAAACGCCCTTCCCATGAAGGGCAGCGAATGGGTAAGCGTATTCGGCGTAACGTCGGATAATCTTATCGGCGCTTCGGACAGCTCAGGCGCCTTCAGCAGCGGTTCCACGGGCAGCGACGAAACTCTTGCCGCCGCTCTCGAGCACGCGGGCTTCAAGGTCAACCCCACGCTCAAAAATTTCTACAGCAACGATACAAGCGAAATAGGCAAGGAAGTCACCGACTTCCCCGGCTCGGTAGACAGCTCCACAAAGCTGTATAACGACGCCGCCTTCATCGTTCTCTCCCGCGAGGGCGGCGAAGGTTCGGACGCCTCGCGCGTGACCGATCAGACTGTGGACGAGGACGACGATCACCTCGCTCTCTACACCGACGAGGACGGCAAGACGTACAAGCACTACCTCATGCTCACCGACGAAGAGGAGGAGCTCATCGAATACGTCACCGCCCGCTTCGAAAAGGTTATCGTCATCACCAACACCTCCAACGCCATGGAGCTTGAAGATCTTGAAAACAACGACAAGATCAGCGCCATACTGCACATAGGCCGTCCCGGCGTGGGCGGACTTGCGGGCGTTACCGACATCCTCACGGGCCTCAGCCCCTCGGGCGGCCTCGTAGACGAGTGGATGGCCGACTTCACCACCGACCCCACCTGGTACAACTTCGGTTCCAACAATCAGACGGGCGGTCAGACCGTCGAAAACGGCGCGGGCTCCAACTCCTACAGGCGCGAAAACGGCGCCGTAGTCGGCAGTTCGGACGACTGGCAGAAGGGCGACGAAGTTGCCGCCGATAAGATAACCGCAACAACGGACGACAAGGGTAACACAACTTATAAGGACGATCAGGGCAACGAGTGCGTCAAAGACGGCGACAAGTACTACCTCAAGGCCGACACCTACACCTCGTACGACACCGAAGGTTTCCACGGCGTAGACTACGAGGAGGGCATCTACCTCGGCTATAAGTACTACGAAACGGTCTACACCGAAATAGCCAACGGCAACCTCACCTACGACGCCGCAAAGGGCACCCTCACCGAAAATACATACGGCGAGCCCAGGCAGACCGAGGCCACGCTCAACGCGGCCGAGGAATGGTGGGAAGAGAACGTGCTCTATCCCTACGGCTACAGCCTCAACTACACCACCTTCTCCTTCAATGCGGGCGGCATATTCACCGACGAAGCCTGCAGCAAGGCGCTGGGCGCAACCGGCCTTGCCGACATGTTCGCCTCGTCCGTTGGCAAGGAAGCTGAGGTCGACAAGATCTACGTTCCCGTCACCGTCAAGAACACGGGCAGCGTAGCCGGCAAAAAGACCGTTCAGGCCTATGTATCCGCTCCCTACTATTCGGGCGAAGTTGAAAAGGCTGCCGTAACGCTGTGCGGCTTTGCCAAGACCGACATGCTCGAGCCCGGCGAAGAGCAGACCATAGTCATTGAAATAAACGTTCAGGACATGGCTTCGTGGGACTATAAAGACGCCAACACCAACCAGAACCAGGGCTGCTACGAGATGGACGAGGGCAAGTACACCATAAGGCTTATGGAGGACTCGCACTACGACTTCAAGACCGACGTTTCGGACAACACCGACGCCTACGACGAAGTTACGTTCACCCTCGAAAAGGACGCCATCTTAAGGCTGGACGATTACTCGGGCAACGAGCTTGAAAACCTCTTCTCGGCCGAAAACGGCTCGGCAGACGGCACCACCAAGCTCGGCGACCACGACTACAACAATATCCGCACGGCCGAAATGATGGCCGACGGCGAAAGCGGAATGACCATCATCTCGCGCGGCAGCATGGTGAGCACCTTCCCCAAGGCACCCACGGTCGACGACCTCACCTTCAAGAACGAAGTGCTCGACAACATAGGCTATTGGGATAACTTCCGCGTAACGGCTACGCCCGAGATCGACAGCTCCACCGGCCTCGAAGTAGAGGGCACCAGCACCTACGAATTCGGCCCCTCGTACGACAAGGAGAGCGATCCCTGGTATGTATCGAAGGACGAGATCCCCGCAGGCTGGACTCAGGCCACGGGCGTCTACGACGAAGATCACAAGGTACAGAACAACCGTACCGAGACATCCAACCCCATGTGGGTATCGCAGGCCACCGAGGACACCATCAAGTTCAAGGATATGGCCGGCGTAGAGCTCTACAACGCCGACGGCACCGTCAACGAAAAGTGGGTCAAGTTCATGAACCAGCTCACCTACGACGAAATGTGCTCGCTCATAGAGTTCGCAGGCTACTCCACGGCCGACATCGCCTCGGTAGGCAAGCTCAAGACCGAAGATTCGGACGGCCCCAACAACTGGGACAGCTCGCACTGCTGGGCTTCCGCCGACATAATCGGCGCCACCTTCAACACCGAACTTGCCAACAAGCAGGGCACCATAATGGGTAACATAGGCCTGCTGCTCGGCAGAAATGGCTGGTATGCTCCCGGCGCAGATATTCACCGTTCGCCCTTCTCGGGCCGTAACAACGAATACTACGGTCAGGACGGCTTCGCAAACGGCACTATAGCAGCCTCCGTTATCCAGGGCGTTCAGTCCAAGGGCATCATCTGCTACGTAAAGCACTGCTTCATGAACGAGCAGGAAACCAACCGCGGCAACGTATTCACATGGTGCGACGAGCAGGCAATGCGCGAAAACTATGCCCGCTCCTTCCAGATAGCTCTTCAGGAAGGCGAAAGCACGGCGGCCATGGTCGGCTACGGCAGACTGGGCGGCTGGTCTAACACCAACAACTACAACATGAACACCGAACTCTATCAGAATCAGTGGGGCAGCATGGCTTACTTCGTAACCGACGGTTACATCGGTTGGAAGACGCGCACCGATCCCGACATGATGGTCCGCGCAGGCAACGTTGTAGAACTTTACACCACACCTTTCGTAGAGTATCTCTCGGGTGAATGGGACGCCGATAAGAAGATGGTAGTCATCGACACCGTCGATCAGTCTACCAGTAAGAACGTCACCGTCGAAAGCCCCACTCAGTGGTACTGCGTGCGTAACGCAGCCATGAAGATGCTCTATCAGCTCTCCAACACTTCGGCCCAGTTCAACGGCTACAGCGAACTCACCATTGCCGGCTCGGCTCTTGCCGCGGGCAAGCAGCACGTCAACTACGAGGCCAGCGTCGCCATCGACAGCAAGATCGACGCCGACTCCGAGGTGACCTACTCCGTAACTTCGGGCAGCCTTCCCGAAGGCCTCACGCTCGACGCCAACACCGGCAAGATCTCGGGCACTCCCGAAACGACGGGCGAATACAAGTTCACCGTTGAATACATGATAGACGGCTGGGTAGACAAGACTGCCGACTACTCCATCAAGATCGACGACGTAGTCACCATAGCCGACGGCAGCGACTCGCTCACCGACCTCAAGGTAGGCCAGGACTTCTACGCCATGCTCGAATCGGATGAGTTCAACAGCGACAACTACACCTCCATCGAGTGGACGGTAGCAACCGGTTCCGCCCTGCCCGCAGGCCTCGAACTCAAGACGGCCGACGGCACGACGACTATCGAGGGCACGCCCACCGAGGCGGGCACTTACACCGTGACCATCCACATCAAGGCCTCCAAGGGCGAAAGCGGCGGTGGCGGCGGATTCCCCGGCGGCGGCTCCGGCGGCGGCCCCAGCGGATTCGATATCTCCGCTTATGGCTTCGGCCCCGGCGGCCCCAGCGGCCCCGGCGGCCCCAGCGGCCCCGGCGGCCCCAGCGGCGGCGGCGACACCTCCTCGGCTACAGAGGTCGACATAGAGCTTGTATTCGTAGTTGCCGAAGCCGACGCACCCGTGGTTGAAGAACCCGACTACGTCACCGGCGACGAAGTTCAGGACATGATCGACCAGGCCATCGAAGGCCTCGATAAGGACAGCAACACCGGCGACGAGGGCGGCTGCAGCGGCAACCTCGGCAGCACCTTCGCGGTAGTGGGCGGAAGCCTTGCTCTTGCGGCGGCCGCGGCGGTAGCCGTAAAGTGCGCAAGAAGAAAGAATAAATAACCTCCCCTCTGATATCCCGTAAAAGGGATGTCGAAAAATCAGGCAGACAGGGTATGCCGGAGTATTCCGGCATACCCCATGCCTGACATTTTTAAATCTGCCTGAAAATTTTGTATGTTGCGGCCATTGCCGCAAAATGGGGCGGCGGACGTCCGCCTCTTAACAATTAAATTTGTAAAAAATGCAATAAAATTTGTACAAAACCCCTAAAAAGGAGAACACATAACCATGAATATCAAAAAGATATCTTTTGCATGCGCCTCGCTGCTGTGTGCGGCGGCGCTCACGGGCTCGCTTGCGGCCTGCGGCAACGGCAGCGACGAGGACAAGGTCACCTATACCGTTACCTTCGACACCGACGGCGGCAGCGCCGTGGCCTCGCAGACGGTGGAGGAGGGCTCCTATGCCACCCGCCCCGAAGAGGATCCCACCAAGGAAGGCTTCGTGTTCGGCAACTGGTACGCCGACGAGGATCTCGAAGATCCCTTCGAGTTTGAAACTACTGTAATTTCCGAGGACACCACCGTCTACGCCAGCTGGGTAGACGAAAGCAGCGCCCTCACCGCCACATTCTATTGGAACTACGACGGCGCGCCCGACAACGGCGTGTATAAGACGGTCAGCTTCGAAAAGGGCGGCCGCGTCGGCGCCGTGGCCGATCCCTCGCGCGCGGGCTACGCGTTCGGCGGCTGGTACACCGAGGACGGCGAGGAATTCAAGCCCGCCCTCAGGTACGAGTCTTCCGTGGGGTTCTACGCCAAGTGGTCTAACTCCTTCACGTTCGAGGCAGAATATACCCAGCTCACGGGCCTCTTCGACGATCCAAGCTACCTCGTCACCGGCGAAAACTGCGACAAGGCGGGCAACAACTATTCGGGCAACACCTCCGGCCTCAACCTCATTCAGGGCAACGCCGCGGCCAGCAACGGCAAGTACGTCACCGGCCTCTTCTACAACGGCGGATATCTCGAGTTTGAAATCACCTCCGACAAGGCCGTCACCGACGCTCAGCTCAAGCTCGTGCTCGGCTGCGAATATGCCGACATAACTCTCACTGCCGCCACCTATCAGGTGGAAGTCAACGGCTCTTTTGTGCCCTACACGGCCACGATAAAGCTGGGCGACGGCACCGAATGGACGCCCAACCCCGGTCTGCGCGGCAGCTGGCAGGAGATCAACATAGGCAACATCACCCTTAACGAGGGCGTAAACAGCATAATTCTCCGCGTCAACAACAGCGAAACTCCCTGCGGCGACGCGGGCACAATCGACGCCGCCTCGCCCATGGTGGACTGCATCAAGATAATCGCCGACGCGCAGCTCACCATGACGGAATATAACAAGCAATAAGGAGCTCCTGCAATGGAAGCTGTTAAAAAATTTATGGCGGGCAGAGGGGTAGGCTACTACCTCTCGCTGCTCGCGCTGATATGCGGCATAGTGGGCGTTGCCACTTACACGGCCACGGGCACAAATTCGTTCAACCCCGAGCTCAACGTAAGCTGCCTCGTCTGCTGCTGGCTGGCGGTGGCGCTGTGCGCCGCTACCGTCGCGTTCAACTTCAAGGATATCCGTTACATAGCCGCCATGCTCTTTTTATACGGCTTTTTAATGTTTATCTACTCGCAGGTCAACTATATCGCCAACGTGTTCGTCGGCATCGACGGCAACGTTCTGACGGGCGAGTTCTTCTGCGCGTTCGTAACATTGTTCCTCGCGTTTGTGCTGTCGCTGCTCGCGGGCATACTCACAAAATGGCGCCCTTGGACGGGCCGCAACGCAGGCACGGAGGTAAAGAATGAAACTGTTTAAAAGAAGACTGTGGGAGGGCCTGACCCTCGGCTTTACGTCGCTGTTCGTGTTCATGACGGGCGCGTACACCATAGCCATGAGCCAGAGCACTACGATAAACAAAGAATTAAATATTTCCACTTCGGAAATCATCCGCTCGGACGACCCGCAGTATCAGCACTTTAAAAGCGAATACGGCGACGACTATGCAAAGCTCCAGTCCGACTACCTCGCTCTGGGCGAGGAGGTGGAGGCGAGCGGCCTCGTCCTCCTAAAGAACGACAACAACGCCCTGCCCCTCGCCGAGGGCGAAAAGGTCAGCACCTTCCTGACGGGTTCGGTAAAGTTCAACTACGCCACTTCGGGCTCCTCGGCGGCCAACACCGAGGGCTACACCGACCTCAAAACGGCCCTCACCGAAGCGGGGCTCGAGGTCAACACCAAGCTGTGGGACTTCTATTCCCAGCAGCTCCTTCTGGGCAAGGGCAGGACTAAGCTGGGCTCCAACAGGCCCGTCTACCAGGTCAGGGAGCCCTCCTACGAGAGCATCGGCCAGGACGTTACGGCCACCTTCCCGGAATACGGCACGGCCATAGTTTCCATCGCGCGCGACAGCGGCGAGGGCGGCGACATAAACGCCGTCCAATCCGACACGCTCGACGGCAGCTATCTCACCCTCTCCAAGGAGGAGCTGGGAGTTTTACAGAACCTCAGCACCCTCAAGGTCAACAAGCAGATCAAAAAGATAATAGTGCTACTCAACTCCTCGGCCACCATCCAGCTCGACTTCCTCGAAGCCGAGGGCGTCGACGTAGACGCCTGCCTGTGGATAGGCAACGTGGGCAAGAGCGGCATCTCGGGCGTGGCCAAGGCGCTCACGGGCGAATATGTGCCGAGCGGCAAGCTTTCGGACACCTACCTCAAGGACAACATGTCCTCCCCCGCAATGATGCAGCAGTCCTACAACAAGGACAGCTACTTCATGAGCGCGTACGAGGACTCCGACAAGCTTGAGGACAAGACGCAGAAGTACTACGGCGTCTACTCCGAGGGCATCTACGTCGGCTACCGCTACTTCGAAACGAGGTACTACGACTATGTGACGGCGAGCGAGGAGAGGAACACGGGCGAATACGACTATAACGCCGACGTCGCCTATCCCTTCGGCTACGGCCTCAGCTACACGCAGTTCGAATACACAAATTTCAACGTCGACTACGACGAGGCGGCCGAACAGTACATAGTCACGCTCAACGTCGTCAACAAGGGCGACACCTATACGGGCAGGGAGGCGGTCGAAGTCTACCTTCAGAAGCCCTACACGCAGGGCCGCGTGGAAAAGGCGGCCGTCGAGCTCGTCGGCTACGACAAGACCGAGGCCCTCGCCCCCGGCGAAACGAGCGAAACCATAACCATCAAAATAGACAAGAGCCAGCTGACAAGTTACGACTACGAGGGCGCGGAGACCTACGTTCTCGACGAGGGCGACTACTACTTCACCGTCGCCAACGGCTCGCACGAGGCCGTCAACAACATCCTCGCGGCGCAGGGCAACACGCCCGAAAACACCAAGGGCCGCATGGACGCCGTCGGCAATAAGGACGTAGTGGCCTCCTTCTCCCTCGACTACGACGGCGAGACCTATTCGGTCTCCGAACACACCGGCGGGGAGATAACCAACCGCCTCGGCTTTGCCGACCTCAACATATACGAGGGCACCGACGCAAGCGTCACCTACGTCTCCCGCGCCGACTGGACGGGCACCCTTCCCAAGGCTGCCATAACCGTCAAGGCGACCGACACGCTTGTTGCCGACCTCGCCTTCAATCACGAAATAGAGACCGATCCCGAGGCTGCAATGCCCGCATACGGCAGAAATAACGGCTACACCATAACCGAACTGCGCGGCGAGCCCTACAACAGTCAGAAGTGGGAGGATCTGCTCGACCAGATGACGTGGGAAGATCAGTCCCTGCTCATCACCAACGGCAAGTATCAGAGCGACCCTCTGAGCTCGGTAGCCAAGCCCGACACCACCGAAAACGACGGCCCCACGGGCGTAGGCGGCTCCAAGGGCAGCCTGTCCCTGCCCAGCGAGGGCATATGGGCCTCCACGTTCGACGACGACCTCATCCGCAGGGTGGGCGAGCTGCTCGCCGAGGACGCCATAGCCGCCGACAAGGACGGCATATACGCCCCCGCCTGCAACATTCACCGCACCCCCTTCGGCGGCAGGAGCCACGAATACTTCTCCGAAGATCCCTACCTGTCGGGCAAGGCCTGCGCCGTTGAGGTGCAGGGCATACAGTCCAAGGGCGTGGTGGCCTTCGTAAAGCACATAGCCTTCAACGATCAGGACGACTACCGCTCGGGCGGCGCGGTATGGCTCAACGAGCAGGCGGCCCGCGAGATCTACCTCAAACCCTTCGAGTACTCGCTCTCCTCGGCCGAGGGCATGGGCAACGCCCACGCCGCAATGTCGGCCATGAACCGCGCGGGCGCAGCGTGGGTGGGCGCAAGCGAAGCGCTTCTCACCGACATAATGCGCGGCGAATGGGGCTTCGACGGCTACTGCGTCACTGACATGGCCGACTCCGACACCAAGATAATGATGTCCTATCAGGACGGCGTTCCCGCCGGCACCGATCTCTTCCTCGGCCAGGGCTTCACCTACACGCTCGACGAATACAAGGGCAACGCCACCTACGCGCAGGCCATGCGCGAGGCGTGCCACAGAATACTCTACGTCATCTCCAACTTCAGCGTGGCCGTCAACGGCATGACGCCCGATACCCCCGTGGGCGTTTCAAGCTGGTGGTGGTCGAACACGCTCGTTGCGGTGATGTGCGTATTCGGCGTGGCGGCGGGCGGCAGCATAGCCATGTACGTTGTGTGCAGGCTGAGGGAAAGAAAGTCTGCCGCCGCGGCAAAATAACCTGTAGTTGATTGCTACTTCTCCCTCCATAATATTTATAATGCAGCCCGCACGCAAAACGTGCGGGCTGCATTTCATGCTAAAAATATTTCGAGTTAGCCGCTTAGTATTGAAATGCATGCGCTTTTATGATAAAATTTAAGCGGTTGGGGCGGACAGCCGCCCATCATTCCGGCGGGCGTTTTACGCGCCCGCCGATGGGGGTACAATGGAAGAATTGTTCATGTATTTCACCTTCGTCTACGACTGGGTGAACGTTCTGCAGCTCATAGCTGTGTCCTTTTCGGTGGTGCTCGTGCTCAGTTCGGTCAAGCCGGACGGGCAGGGCCTCATCCGCTTCTGCGTAGAGGTGGTGTGCGTGTTCGCGGGCGAAACGCTCTTCAACTGGCTGCTATTCTATCTCTCGCACTATTTAAAGTGGCTGGCGGGCATCAACTTCCCGCTCGCCCACCTTATAGTCATCACCATATATGCGGCCGCTGTGTGCAAATACAACGTCAAAAGCCGCATAGTGCTGGGCGGAACGGTGTTCGTAACGGCCATAGCCATGGCCGAGCTCGGCGCGCAGAGCATGCGCTTTTTCGCCTCGGGCGGCAGCGTCTCCCACCTGCTCGCCGTGGCCACCGACATACTCATAGTCGTCTTTGCCGAGCTCATCCATCTGCGCTCCATCCACGTCTACGAAGATATCCCCAAGATATCCGTAGGCGCCATACTCGTTGTGGCGCTGCCTCCACGGGCATTGTCGGCCTTGTGGAAGTGCACTCGCTCGGCAACGAGCTCGTCACCGACGGCTTCATCTGCCTCGTGCTGCTCTACGTCTATCTGGTCACCGTCGCCGTCTATCTGGTCACCTATCACCACTGCACCGAGCACAACGCCAAACTCGTGCTCGAGGTCGATAAAAAGCTGATGGAGGCCGACATAGAGATGCTCTCCCTCTCCGAGCAGCTGGCCGAGGAGATGAAGGAGGTGCGCCACGACATAAAGAACGAAATGCTCGTAATGGGAGTGATGCTGCGCGAAAAGAAGTACGACGAAATGGAAAAGTACTTCAACAACATGAAGAAGGACTTCGCGCGCTTTCCCCACTTCACCGACTGCGGCAACGACTCCATAAATTCCATAATGAATATGGAGACTTTGAAGGCCGCCTCCAAAAACGTGCAGATAATCAGCAAAATCAACGTTCCGCCCGTCCTTCCCATAACCGTCAACGACCTCTGCCGCATCTTCGTCAACCTGCTCGACAACGCGATAGAGGCGTCAGAAAAAGCCATAGGGGGTGACCGGATAGTCGACTTAAATGTGCACATGCAGAACGACTATCTGTACATAAGCGTATCCAACCCGATAGGGGAGGAGGCCGACCGCGCCGCGGCGCTCAGGCTCAACACCACCAAGAGCGACTACAAAAACCACGGCTACGGCCACAAGATAGTGCAAAAAATAGTCGATAAATATAACGGATATATCAATTACTCGATAGAGGGCGACGAATTTATTGCCGAAGCGTTGCTCGATATAAATACGGAGGCAAAAGATGATACAAATTAACTTTGCCGTGTGCGATGACGACGAAATCGTTCTGGACGCCGTCTGTCAGAGGGTGCACGCCATATTCAAAAGGTGCGGCGTGGAAGCCACGGGGGTAAAATACCTCTCGCCCGTCAAGCTGTACGAGCAAATAAAGGACGGCGAAAAGAAGATGAAGTACAACCTCATCTGTCTGGATATCGACATGCCCAAGCTCGACGGCGTGTCCCTCGGCAAGGCCATACGCGAAAACAGCCCCGAAACCGACATAATATTCGTGTCCAACCGCGAGGACAGGGTGTTCGACACCCTTCTTAACGTCCGCCCCTTCGGCTTCGTGCGCAAGAACAACTTTTCGTCCGACCTTATGGACACGCTGCGCGCGTATATCGTTTCCAAGATAGACACCAACCACTATTTCGTAATAAAGACGGACAACAACTCGGTCACCCGCTCGCTGCGCGTCGTCGACATAGTGTATATCGAAAGTTTCAGAGATCACCAGTTCATCTACATGCAGGACGGCGAAAAGATAGACATCCGCATGACCATGGACGAGCTCGAAAGGGAGCTTTCCAAGTACGACATAGTGCGCACGCACAAGGGCTTCCTCGTCAACTTGAAGTACGTTCAGCGCATCGACACAAAGGGCATAACTCTGCCGGGCGGCGTGGTGGCGGGCCTCAGCCGCACAAAGGTGCAGGAGGTCAGGGCGCAGTACTTAAAGTATCTTCGGAAGACAGGCGCCTCGCTGATAAGCAACTGAAATGAAAAAACCTGTTTTAAAGACCGTTCTGGCCGTCCTCACGGCCTTGGCGTGCGTTGCGGCGCCCTTTCTGGCCATATTTTTAACGGGCGTATGCCTGCCTCCGCAGTTCTCGCAGACGTGGTATGGTGCCTTTCCCGCCATGTATGATAAACTTGCCTCCGCCGAGGGCAAAAGGCTGATAGTCGCGGGCAATTCCAACGTCGCCTTCGGCGTCGACTCGGCGCTCGCCGAACAGCTGCTCGCCGAGTGCGGGCTGGACTACACCGTGTGCAACTTCGGCCTCTACGGCTCGCTGGGCACCAAAATGATGCTCGATATCGCCGTGGAGGAGGCAAGGGAGGGTGACATAGTCGTGCTCGTGCCCGAGCTCGCCGCGCAGGCGCTCTCAACATATTTTTCGGCAGACGAGGCGTGGTACGCCATAGACGGCGACATGTCGATTTTTTTTGCCTTCAACGGCGAGGGGAAGGGCGCGTTGGCGGGTGCATATGCCTCGTACACCGCCAGAAAGCTTGAATATTTCGCAGGCGGCGAGCCCGCCTCGCCCAGCGGAATATACGCCTCGTCCTCCTTTGACGAAAACGGCGATCTCAAAAATTACCCCCGCCAATATAACGCGATGAGCGGCGGTTTCGACAAGAACAACCCCCTCGCTCTCGATATCTCGCTCTACGCTCCCGACTTCGTGGCCTACGTCAACGGGTGCGCCGCGGAGCTGGAGCGCAGGGGCGCAAAGCTCATGTATTCCTTCCCGCCCATGAACGCCTCGGCCTTTTCGGGGGAGAGGGACGAGCGCTCCTTTCAGACGGCCGTCACCGACCTCTTCGACTGTCCCGTCATCAGCGACGTGGCCGATTATATAATGGAAGAGGGGTGGTTTTACGACAGCAACTTCCACCTCAACTCGGCGGGCATGACGGTGCGCACCGTGCAGCTCGTCAACGACATAAAAAATGAGCTCGGCAACACCTCCAAGACGGAGATCGACCTGCCCAACATGCCCGTCGCGCCCGACGAGGACGTCGATGGCGAGGGCGACAACTCGTGCAAGGACTGTTTCACCTACGAGCTCGTCGACGGATACTACACCGTCACGGGCCTCACCGAGGAGGGCGCGGGCAGGAGCGAACTCGTTCTGCCCTATCAGGTCAACGGCATCTACATAAACAATTTCACGGCCGAAGTGTTCGCAGGCAACACGGCGGTGCAGAGCATATATATCCAGGGCAATATATCCGTGCTGCCCGACGGCGCCTTCAGCGGCTGCTCGTCGCTTTCGGCCGTATATCTCGCCCACGGCGATCCCGCCGACATATCCGTCGGCTATTCGCTGTTCGAGGGCGCGCCCCGCATGAGGGTGTATGTGCCCGAAGAGGCGCTCGGCGCATTTACCAACAACTATTTCTGGGGGCGTTATGCAGACAGGCTCGGGGCGTATTAAGTGCGCCGTAACAATAGTATTGTGCGCGCTGTTCGCGCTCTTCGCGCCCGCGTGCGCGAAGGAGGAGGCGGGCAAGACGGTGGCCGTCACCATTGCCGACAGCCTGTTCTTTACGCCCTCCGTGGGCGCGGCGAGGGTGGAGCCCGGCTCCGACTTTACGGTCACTCTGAACATGCTGTCGGGCAGCGAGTTTATCTCGTGCGACTACGCCGACTACTCTGTCGAGCGGACGGCCGTCGACTGCTACGAGCTCACCCTGCACAACGTGACGGCGCCCTCGCGCGTCACCGTGACCTCTCAATTTGTCGAGCCTCAAACGCTGCGCGAGCCCAGATACTGCTCCATAACCTACGTCAACGGCGGAGAGCGGTACGAGCGCGACTACACCCTCACCGAGCACATACGCCCCAACACATGGAACGGGCAGGAGCTCGAAAGGGAGGGCTACACCCTGCTCGGCTGGAACACCGCTGCAGACGGCAGCGGCGAGCACATAGGTCTCGGCAGCCGCGTGACGGTGGAGGACGGCGGGCACATAACTCTGTACGCCGAATGGGTGGAGTGGCTGCCCGAATCCGACTTCCTCTTCGCCCCCGTTGGCGACGGCACGGCCGAACTGACGGGCTACCGCGGCAGCGGCGACATGCCCCTCTTTGTGGTGCCTGGCATGGCGGGCGGCATGCCCGTCGGCAGCATAGCCTCCTCGCTCACCACAAACATACCCTGCGGATCGCTCTCCTCGCACACCCTCGTGCTGCCCGATACGGTCACGCGCGTGGCGGGCAGCGCCTTTGTCAACTCGTCCTTCTCGGAGATATATTTCTTTGATAACATGGAGTATATCGACGATACCGCCTTTCCGCACAATCTCACCACCTATCACGTCAACGCGGCCGTGCCGCCCCACTATCAGGACATAAACACCAGCACATATTACGCTGACGACGTCGACAGGCTCATCCTCACGGCGGGGCAGAGGCGGATGATATTCTTCGCGGGCTGCTCGTTTGCCTACGGCGTCAACAGCCGCATGGCCGAAGCGGCGCTCGGCGGGCAATATACCGTGTGCAACATGGGCGTCAACGGCGACATAAACGGCGCCGTGCAGATGGAAGTAATACTCAACTATATCGCCGAAGGCGACATACTTGTGCACTCGCCCGAGGTGATGAGCGCCCCGCAGCTGATGTCCTCGCTGTATATCGACGGCAGGTTTTTCATCATGTGCGAGGGCAACTACGATCTTCTCGCCATACCCGATTTTTCGGGCATTAACACAATGATAGGCGCCTACAACCACTATGTCACCATACGCGAAGAGCAGGAGGAGTGCTCCTACTCGGACGGCGTCACCAACTACTTCAACCAATACGGCGACTTCATAATCACCACGCCCTACACCGAGGACGACGAGGTCGAGCGCGACGTCAGCTACAGCAACAACGCCTACAACTTCGCGCCCGATATGCTCACCGAGGAGGGCATGGACAGGCTGTGCGCCTACTACGACGCCGCCCGCGCCAAGGGCGCCACGGTGTGCGTGTCCTACGCCCCCACCAACGCCAGCGCCGATACTTCGCCCTCTGTGTTGGAGGCGGGCGCCGCGTTCGATAATAAGTGGCGCGCCATGCTGGCCGAGCGCGGCTATTCGCTCATCTCCGACTACCGCCGCCATATATATCCCGGCAGGTTTTTCCACGACTCGGACTATCACATGAACCCCATGGGCGCCATACTGCACACCGACCAACTGCTCGCCGACTTAGAGGCGGCGGGCGTAGTAAAACTCAGCGTGGGGAGGCAATGATGGAGAGCGTGATACTTTCGTCGCCCGTGCTGCTGTGCGGGTATATGGCGGCGCTTGCGCTGTGCGTCGTCGGAATAGTCAAAAAGACGGGCTTCTGGCTGACGGCCCTGTCGGCCATAGTGTTCGTAGGAACGAGCATATATGCCCTCCTGTCGGGCGCGTCGCTCGAGGAGGCGGGCATAGCCGCCATAATCTTTTTGTGCGTAAACATAGCCGCGCTGCCGCGCGGGAGGGGGGATAAATGAACTTCAACTCCATTGAATTTCTCATCTTCCTGCCCGTGGTCGTAACGGCGTATTGGCTGCTGCCCTTCAAGGCGCGTTGGGTGCTGCTTTTGGCGGCGTCGCTGTTCTTCTACATGAGCTGGAACGTCTGGCTCATCATCCTCATAGGCATAACCACGGTCACGGCCTACGTCGCGGCCATAGCCGTGTCGCGCACGGACAACGTAAAGTTAAGAAAGGCGTGGCTCATAGCAACGCTCGTCATCTGCCTCGGTATACTCATATTCTTCAAGTACATAAACTTTCTTTTAGAAAGCGCCGTGGGGGTCATAAGGCTGTTCAACGCCGGTCAGGCGGACATAGTGCTGGACATAATCCTGCCCGTCGGCATAAGCTTTTACACCTTCCAGACGCTGTCGTATGTGATAGACGTCTACCGCGGCGACTACCCCGCCGAAAGGCACTTCGGGTATTTTGCGCTGTACGTCACCTACTTTCCGCAGCTGGTTGCGGGGCCGATAGAAAAGCCGGGCACGCTGCTGCCACAGCTGAGGACGGAACAAAAGCTCAATTCGGACGACCTGTTGGAGGGCGGCAAGTGGCTGATATCGGGCTTTTTCCGCAAGTGCGTGGTGGCCGACTTCTGCGGCATCTTCGTCAACAAGGTGTACGCCGACCTCGGCTCGGCCAACGCCCTGGCGGTGTTCGCCGCGAGCGCGCTCTTTCTCTTCCAGATCTACAACGACTTCGCGGGCTACTCCGAAATCGCCCTCGGCAGCGCGCGGCTCATGGGCGTAAAGCTGACGCACAACTTTGAAAAGCCGCTCACCTCGGCTTCGTTCACCGAATTCTTCCGCCGCTGGCACATAACGCTCAACCAATGGTTCACGCAGTATGTGTACATACCTCTGGGCGGCAGCCGCTGCGGCAAGTGGCGCAGGGTGCTCAACACCATGATAGTCTTTGCGCTCTGCGGACTGTGGCACGGCGCCAACTGGACGTTTGTGCTTTGGGGCCTCGCGGCGGGCGTATTTGTCAGCATAGAGAGCCTCATCCGCAGGCCCGTAAGGGCGTTCTGCAACGAGAAGGGCATAGACCTTCAAAGTCCGGGCGTGCGGTTCATAAGGCAGATAGCCGTGTTCATGCTGTTCGTGCCGTGCTGCATACTCTTCCGCGCGCAGAACGTGGCGGAGATAGGCGTGGCGTTCACGCGGCTGTTCACGGCGTGGGGCTTCGGCGGCGAGTACTTTGCCGCCGCATTCCAAAGCCTCGGCATGGACGGCGGCAGGCTTATAATGCTTGCGGCCAGCCTCGCGGGCATGGTGCTCGTCTACCGCCTGCCGAGGGGCGACAGCTCGCCCTCTCTGCCGTTGAGCGGCGGATATGCGCGGGTCAACTACAACTGCACGGCGGCCGTGTTCATCTACGGCGCGCTCGCCGTGGCGTTCTGCTGGCTGGCCCTTCTTGCCGGCTCGGACGTCAGCGGCTTCGCCTATTTCCAATTCTGAAAGGGATATTTTTGTATGATACCATCCGAAAAACTCATCTACGACTACTTCCGCGCCTTCGCGGCCGAGCGGCCGCACGACAGGTTTATCTTCGATGAGGCGCGCTCATACACCGTATTGCAGTCCTTCCGCATAATAAAGAACATGTCCGCGCAGCTAAGGTGCGCGGGCGTGAGAGCGGGGGAGGAGGTGCGGCTGTCCGCCTCGCGCGACGTGCGCACCATCCTCAACTTCTTCGCGCTGCAGTTCATAGGCGCCATGGCCGTGCTCGTCGACCCGCACGATGAGTTGGAGGCAGCGAGGTATATCATAAAAGAGGGCGTACTATATGCCGACGAACGCAAAATCCCCCTCGAATTCAACGACTGCGACAGCGACTTCGCGTCCTCGGGCGACAGCAGAACGCCCACTATAACCATATTTACCAGCGGCTCCACGGGCAAGCCCAAGGCCGTGCGGCTCAGCCAGTACAATTTCATCAACAACTCGCGAGACACGCGCGATATCGGCGGGTACTATCCCGACGATATCAACATAGACATAGTGCCCATTCACCATGTGTTCGGTTTGGCGCTCATCTTCACGGCGGTGGTCACGCGGCATGCCATATTCGTGCCGCGCAGCGTTCAGCCCGACTACATAGTCGAAAGCGTCATAAAGTACGGCGCCACGCGGCTCAACGGCGTGCCGTCGCTGTACCTTGCCATGGCGGAGAGCGCGCGGGCGGGCGAAATAACCACCCTGAGGTGCGGGCTTATAGGCGGCGCGCCGTGCACGGCCGAACAGTTCGAAAGGATAGAGCGCGGCATAGGCATAACGCTCATACCCGTTTACGGGCTGAGCGAGTGCATAGCCATAAGCTGCGGCAGCTACAGGGACTGCGCCGAAGTCAGGCGCACGACGGTAGGCAGGGTGTACTCCATGAACGAGGTGCGCATCGCCGCCGACGGCGAAATACTTGCCAAGAGCCCGGCCATGGCCGAGGGTGCCGCCGCCGAGGACGGCTGGCTGCACACGGGCGATCTGGGCTATCTGGATACGGAGGGATATCTGCACGTTAGTGGCCGCAAAAAGGATATAATCATCCGCAACGGCAACAACCTCTCCGCCGTGGCGATAGAGCAGGCCATACTCGCCCTGCCCGAGGTAAAGGACGCGTGCGTGGTGGGGATATCCGACGATAAAGAGGGCGAAGTTCCCGCAGCTTTGATAGTGCTATCCCCCGACATATGTGCCGACGAAGAGCAGATAAACAATAAAATCTCCGCAGTTTTACCAAAGCCCATGCGGCCCAAGCGCGTCATTTTCGCTCCTGCCATGCCCTTCACCTCCTCGGGCAAGCCCGACAAACCCGCCATCCGCGCCCTGTTTGGGCAATAAATGGGTAAAATTCAATAAAGCAAACGGCGCGGGGCGCAGACAAAATGTCTGCGCCCCGCCAAAACTTATGTTGGTTTACTTCGGGATAGTTGCGTTGCAAATGAATATCCTGCACCTTTCGGGGTCGTCCGCGCTGTATGTTACGGAAACTCTGTCGCCCGGGGAGGGGGAGGAGGAGAGAAAGTTGGAGCGCCTCTTGCAGGTGTAAGTTTTGCCGTCCGCGCAAAATTCAAACGCCACCATATAGGGGAACAGCGCCCCGCCACGGGTGGTGGGCACGAGCGGCCGTCTGTTTATGTGTATGCACCATATCCTCTTTGCCGGAATCACCGTGCCCGTCGTCGTCCGAACGGTGCTCTTCCGCGTAGAGTTTTTGCCGTCGGCCTCATTGTTTGGCGCATATCTGCCGCCGAATTGCCTGCGCGCCGCGCGCGTAGCCCTGCGCACGAACCTCGTTTTTGCGGCCGTGTATGCGTCGCGGTCGTGTTCGAATTTGCGCCACAACTTCATCTTCATCGCCTCATACTTCCGCGCCTTTGCGGGGTGCGCGTTTAGGTAGTCCCTGAAATACAGCTCGTCGTTGTCGCCCTCGTACCTAAGGTGTAAATGATATACCTTATCGGCAAAACCGTCCTTTGTGTAGCCTTTGTTGAAGGATATCCTCGCCTCTTCGGCCGACATTCGTATATAGCCGCAACGCTCTATCTCCCGCGCGACGGCTTCCATGTCGCCGTTAAGGGGGATCTCCACAAGAATATCCACTATATTTTTCGCCCAAATACCGCCTATCGCCGTGCTGCCTATGTGGCTTATCCGAATTATAGAGCCCTCGGGCAGCGCGCCTTCAAGCTGCGCCTCGGCCTCTTTAAACAAGAGCGGCCACCTGTCGTCGGGCGGCACGAGCGCGATGGGGAACAGCTCCCACAGCTCTTCAAGCGACATATGGCAAAGTTCTTTAGTCATTTTTCCTCCTTCTCAGAATAGTAGATAAGCACCCATAAAGGGTGCTTTTTGGTGCTTGTGATAAGCCGAAACCCCTGAAGGGGTCCCATCTGCCGTTTCCACCCTTCGGGCGGAGCCTCGGCAGAGCAGCTCTGCGTTCGCGCGGCATAGCTTCGGGCATTCGCCCTCGCGCGAACTGTCAAGTCCTCCCTTAAAGCACAAATAAGCACCCATAAAGGGTGCTTTTTTGGTGCCCCGCATGAAAACAAAGTTGAACTTTTGAGTTCTGCAAGGCTTATTGTTTCTTCTTTACCGTTGGCGTTGTATATAATTTTTAAGTGGTCGTCATAAAGGTAAATTGCATTGATAAAAGTATCTATTATCTT
>CALVRO010000017.1 GCA_944358655.1 uncultured Clostridia bacterium
ACGAAAAGTCGGTATAGCTGAGGCCGTAGCCGAAGGGATAGACCACGTTATTTTGGTACCACTCCTCGCCGTCGGTAAAGCCGCGCGTTTCGTAGTAGCGGTAGCCGACGTAGATGCCCTCCTCGTACTCTACGAAGTGCGAATCCTGAGGGGTGCCGTTGACGACGTAGGCGTTGTTGTATGCGTAGCCCGAGTAGGAATACTGATCGGCCGAATTGATGAAGGTGCCGAAGTTCTGCATGCTCGGGATGGTCATGAAGTCCCTGACGTAGGTGTCGACAAGACGGCCCGAAGGGTTGACTTCGCCCGTTAGTATCTTTCCGAGAGCGTTGGCGCCCACGCCGCCGGGCAGGCCCATCCACACGGCGCCGCTAAGCTTGGGGCCGTAGGTGCCGTCCTTTAAGAAGCCGAGCTCCATCGACGAAGACGTGTTGAGGATGAGTATGACCTTTTGGAAGGGCGAATCGGCGGCGCAAAGTTCGGCCAGAAGGGCCTTTTCGTTTTCGTCGAGTTCGAGGTAGTGCGCGTCCCTCGAAGCGCCGCTTACAGGCTGACCGTCGTTATCGCCGCCCGTCTGAAGCATGGTGCGGGGCAGATCGTAGCCCTCGCCGCCTATGCGCGAGACGACCATGAGCGCCGCGTCCTCGTAGCCCTCGGAATAGGCCTCTATGCCGCCCGAGTACTCGCCGAGAGCGAGTTCGCCCGTGGCGAAACCGTTGATGGTGGCGCCTATTGCGGGGCTGGCCGAACGTCCTCTGCCCTCGGCCAGCTTTGAATCGTAAAAGTTCCTGAGTTTGGCGCTGTATTGTATGCCCGCGTTATCAAGGCTCTTGTACAGGTCGACGCCGTTCGCGTTGTCCTTGGCGGCCGAACCCGAACCGCCGTAGACGAGATCGCCTGAGTTTATGCCGAACACCGACACCTTTGCGCCCTCGTTTAAGGGCAGGGCGCCGTCGTTTTTGAGGAGGACGAAGCCCTCCTCGCACAGCTCCTCGTTGACGGAGTTTGCGTATGCGAGGGCGTCGGCCTTGCTGTCGATACCTTCGTCGGTCTCGTAGTACTGCGCCTTGGAGGGATCGCCCGAAACCAATACCCTCCTCTCGTCGCCAATAACGGTGTTGAGCGTGAGATAGATGAGGGGCACCTGCGTTACTACTATGGCTATGGCGATGAGAAGGGCCAGAACCGAAGTGGTGACTATCGCCCACGCCTTGTTGTGCTTCCACGGAAATAAGAGGGCGCGGCCTATCTTTTTTAATGCGTTCATTTATACTCCTCCTTTACTTGCCGCTGACATTGCCCACTCTGGGACGCCAGCTGAGCCCCGTACAATCTGCGAGTTCCATGTAGTCGAACAGGCAGCCCACGGCGTTGAACGTGCCTGTGGCCTTGTCGGAATCGTGAATGGCGAATTCTATCACGTTTTCGCCCGCCCGAAGGTCTATCGTGCCCACTTCAATGCGGGTGAAGCCGAAATCGGAAGTGTCCGCGCCTATCTGTTTTACATCAAAAGGCGTGTAGTCGAGCTCCTCGCCGTTGACGGTTATGGAGAACATCTGACTGTCGTAGGTGAAGTTGCCCACCTCGGAGCCGAGGTTGAGGACGAGCGTGGCCGAAGTTGCCTGCTCGGCGGTGACGACGAACTCGAAGTCGATGGCGCAGTTGAGGTAGCCGAGGAAGAACCCGCCGCTCGCCGCAGCCGTCTTTTGTATGAGGTCGGTGCCGCCGGGAGCGCTGGAGTAGCCCGCGCCCTTCTTGCCCGTGAGGTTGACGTATTCGCCCTCGAACCTGTTTGTTTCGACTACCCTGTCGACAATGTCGAAGGTGAAGTTTTTGCTGACCGACTCGTACCCTTCGGCCGAGGCGGTTATTCTTACCGTTATCTCGCTGTTGGCCGAGTTGACGGGCGTGCCGCTGAACAGGAAGAGTTCGGCGTTGTAGCTTACGCCCTCGGGCAGGCCGCTGCCGTTGAGGTATCTTACCGAATATTGTATGCCGGGCACGCCGTAGGCGGCGCCGAGAAGGTTGACCGAGTAGGGCTCGCCCACAAGGCCGTCGGGCATGGTGAAGGCCTCGTCGAATACGATATAGCCCAGAGTTTCGTCTATTATCTTGCCCTGTTCTACGGTAAGCGTGAAGGTGGCCTCCACCGGGTCGCAGCCCTGCGCGGACGCGACAACCGTGAACGACGCGTTTTCGATAGCCTGAGTGGGGATGCCGGAGAGCACGCCCTCCTCGGAAAGGGTCAGCCCTGCGGGCAGCGCGCTGCCCTCCTTCAGGGAATAGGTTATGGTGAGCATGCCCGTAGCCGTGCCTATATCCTGCGAGTAGGCCTCGTTAGTCTTGGCGTCGGGCAGGGCCGAGGCAACATACGACAGCTTGGCGCCCTCGATGTCGAGCACGAAATCGGCCGTGATGACGTTGTTGTCGGCGTCTATGGCTTCAGCCGTAAAGGTAAATTCCCCCGCCTCCATGGGATAGCCGCGCACGGCGCCGTCCGCCATCAGCGTGAGGCCGTAGGGAAGGTGGCTGTTTTCTTCGAGATTATAGATGAGATCTCCGCCGCCGGCTATGGTGTCGGAGTAATATTCGCCCACGCGTCCGCCCTTTAACGTTCTGCCCTCGAAGTTGACGGCGCAGCCCGCTGCCGTGGCGACGCACAGGCATATGACGAGCAAAAAGCTCAGAATAGCGGTCAGTCTTTTCATTTAAAGTCTCCGAAAAAAGTTGGTCTTTTAAAAAAAGGGGCATATATCCCGCAGGCTTGCGCCTGCGAGATATAACCCTTGAGTTTTAACTATCCGGCGTTACCGCCCGAAAGTCAGTTCTTTCTTCTTGCCTTGGCTATTAAAGCTGCGCCGGCTATTACGGGCAGAGCCACGGCGAGCGCTATTACGCCGTTGATGGCCGAGCCGCATCCGCCTTCGCCCGCGTCGCCCTTATCGCCCTTATCGCCCTTGGGGCCTTCGGGGCCGGTGGGGCCTGCGGGGCCTGCAGGGCCCTGCGCGCCGTCCTGGCCGTTCTGACCGTCCTGACCGTCGGCACCGTTGCTGATGACTATGGAGGTGCCGTCGCTGAAGGTTATCTTGTAGCCGCCGTCGCCCTCGGTGATCTCCTCGACGGAGACGATGGTCTTGCCCTCGTCGCCGCCTATTTCAACGACCTCGACGGTGATGACGTAAGTTTCGGTCTGCGTGCCGTTGGTAGCCACTACCTCTATTTCGTGCGTGCCCGCCTCGGCTATGGCGCCGTAGAGCTTGCCCTCGGCGGTGACGGCCAGCGTGGGATACTCGTCGGCATTGGCTATGGAGTAGGTGGCGTTAGCCATCAGGCTGCTTGCGTCGACGACGAAGTTCTTGCCCTCGTAGGCCACTTTATAGTCCTCGCCGCAGAAGGAAGTTACCGTAATGGTGACGCTCTGCAGGCCGTTGATCGAGCCGAAGCCGCCCGAAACGCCCGTGGAAACGAGGTACTGTTCGCCCGCGCCCACGCCCTTCTGGGTCTTGGCTATCTGAACGGTGTAGGTGCCGTATTCGCCCTCGGCTATGGTGCCGGTTATCTTGCCCGTGGCGCCGTTGAAGGTGAGGCCTTCGGGAAGGTGGCCGAGCATGAGCACATAGCTGTCGCCCTGTGCGCCGTCGGATACCGAGATATCCACACTTTCGCCGGGGGTCGCCCTGTACTCGTGGCCTATCTTGGTGCCGTCGTAGGCGACGTTCTGCATGTCGTAGCCGTTGTTCATGGCTGCGGAGTTGAGAACGGTGTAGAATATGTTCTTCATGGAGTTATGAAGAGCGTTGAGCTGGGTAGCCGTGTTGGACTCGTCGCTGTTGACGATGCGCGAGATGGCGCCCTCGGTGCTGTCGAGCGACATGTCGTTTCCGGCGCGGATCATCTGGTTGGCGTTGAGCGAGCCGAGGCCGTTGCCGTGCGCGTCGGTGATGATTACGCCGTCCATGCCCCACTCGTTGCGCAGCAGCCCGGTGAGAAGTTCCCAGCTTGCGCCGCACCAGTCGAAGCCTATGCGGTTGAAGGCCGACATTGCGGCGTTGGAGCCGCCGTCCTTGACCGCCCACTCAAATACCTTGAAGTAATTTTCGCGCATGGTCTGCTCGTCGGCCCATGTGGCAATACTGTTGGTGTCGCGGTTGGTCTCCTGATCGTTCAAAGCGAAGTGCTTCATGAAGGTGACCATGCCCTTCTCCCTTTCGCCCTTTACCACGTTGGCGATCATGTATGCGGAGAGGGTCGCGTCCTCCGAATAGTATTCGAAGTTACGGCCCGAGAAGGGCGAGCGGTGGATGTTTCCGCCGGGGGCATAGATGCCCACCACGCGCGACCAGAGGCCGAGGTTGCCTATTATGTTGCCCTGTCTGTAGGCTATGTCCTTGTTCCATGTGCAACCCACGAGAGTTTCGGTGGCGAACGAGAACTTATAGTCTGCCGCCATGGGCTTGAGAAGGCTGTTGCCGCCGCCTACCCATGCGCCCGTGATGCCGAGAGGGCCGTCCGAGTGACCCGCGACGGGCGAACCTACGCCCTCCTGTTCGTTGAACTGGAAGCGCGTGGCGGCCATCATTTCGTAGGCCTGGTCCACCGTCAGCTGGGAGACAAAGGTGTCCCACTTGGGATCGTCGAGGGGAACGCCGACCATGTCCTCGAGCTGTATAGGAGCGGGATTTTCGGCCGTGTAGGCCTCGCTTTCCGCGCGGAAGGCGGGAGCCGTAGCCGCATACCAAGGGGCCTCGCCGTCGTCGTAGCGGGGATTGGTCTTGTCGTACCACTCCTCTACTATGGCGTTGTCGGCCGTGGCGTCGTCGGCTATGGGCATGTCGAAGTTGGCCAGCCACTCGGCGCTCTTAACAAGGTCGCCGCCCAGCTGCGTGTTGCCGCCCGCCTCGCCCGTGAACCATGTGGGAGCCTTGGGGAAGGTGCCCTCCCAGTCGTTGCGGGAGAGCGTTCTGCCCTTCATCACGTCGGTAGAGGTCTGGAAGAGAGAGGTTATATCGGCGCCCGTTGCGGGATCCTTGTCGATATTTATGTCGGCGGCGAGGTCGACTATCTGCTTTTTAGTGCCCGCCGTCCATGCGTCGTGGGAGTTCTTGCCCACATACAGGTTATACACGCCCTTGTCGAGCTCGTAGCCGGTGTGACCGTCGCCGTCCTTGTCGTAGGCGTCGAAGGAGGCCATGTCGAAGGCGTCGAAGGAGATAGTGACCGTCTCGCTCTCGCCGGGGGCGAGGAGTTCGGTCTTTTCAAAGCCGCCCAGAACGACGTGCGACTTTTCGGTCTTGCCCGCGGTGTAGGGCGCCGAGAAGTAGGCCTCGACGACGTCCTTGCCGGCCACGTCGCCCGTGTTGGTGACGGTGACGTCGACCGAGACGACCGTCTTTTCGGTGAAAGTTCCGGCCGACAGCTTAACGTCGCCCACCTGCCACGAGAATGTGGTGTAGCTCAGGCCGTAGCCGAAGGGATAGTTTACGTTTGCCTCGTACCACGTCTGACCGTTAGCGCCCTCGGTGAAGGCCCTCGTTTCGTAGTACTTATAGCCGAGGTAGATGCCCTCCTCGTAGGCAACTTCCTGCACGCCGGCGCCGGCAATGCCGAGGTGGTACTCGTATATGGCCTGAGTGTCCTCGTCTATGTACTGGTTGCCCGCCGTGCCGTTGGCATAGTAGCCCACGTTGTTGTTGCCGAAGTTGGCCCATGTGGGATCCTTGGAGAAGTCGGCGGCAAAGGTGTCCGTCGTCCTGCCCGAAGGGTTGACTTCGCCGTTCAATATCTTGCCGAGAGCGGCAAAACCGTTCTGGCCCGCGCCGGGAGCCCAGATGACAGACTGTATCTTGTCGTTGGCCATGAACTCGGGGGAGAGCTCCATTACGTTGGAGGAGTTGAGCACCACTACCACCTTGTCGAACTTGGAGGTGACTTCGGCGATGAGCGCCTCCTCGTTTTCGTCGAGCTCGAGATAGTGATCCCAAGGGGTGTTCTCCCTGCCCATGCCGCCGTAGACGCCCTCGTTGTCGCCGGGGGTGACTTCGCCGAACTCTATCTCGTCCCTGGTGGGGAAGGCGCGCGCATTTGCGGCGTCGGGGATCTTGCCCTCGTACTCCTCGGTGACAAGCGAGGTGCGGGGCAGGTCGGTGCCCTCGCCGCCCGTCCTCGAAAGCACTACCACGGCTGCGTCGCCGTAATTTGCATAGCTGTTCTTTACGGCGTGCGTGTATGCGGACTGGGGCGTTTCGTAGGTGGCGAAGTAGGAATGATAGTTGTAACCCGAGAAGCTCATTGTGCCTCTGACGGGGCCCGAAGCGTCGACGTCGTTATAGAATGCCGACAGCGTGGGGTTGAGGTTGAAACCGGCGTCCTCTAAGCTCTGCTCGATGGATACCGTGTTGCCCGAAGTGCCGCCCGAAGAGCCGGCGCCCGAATAGACGGGGTTGACCGAGTTCTTGCCGAACAGGCTGATGTTCTTTACCGTGTTTGCAAAGGGCAGGTTCTTGCTCTCGTTCTTTAAAAGAACAAAGCCCTCGGCGCCTATCTGCTCGTTGAGCTCCTTGGCGGCGTCGAGCGTATCCTGCCAACTGTCGAAGTCGGTGGTGTACTTGTTTACCGAGGCCGAAGCCGCCGAGCCGTCGGCGCGTGCCGACATGCCTGCGGGCGAAAAGGCCATTGCCGAAGCGAGCATTACCGCGCTGACGGCTATAGCCGCCAATGCCTTGCCCGTGCCTTTGGACTTGGATCTTGTCATTATATCCCTCCATAAAAAAATTTGCCGCCACCCCTTTCGGGATAGCGGCTTAATTTATAAGCTAAAAGCCCTCAAAATGCAATGGCCCGTGCGAAATCGGTATTTTGTCACGCGAAATCGGTAAAAGCTTTCATTTTGCCGGGCGCGATATAGTAACTTTCGGCCAACTATTGTTTTATGGGCACAAACAACTTGAGGCGGAAGATTCCGCCGTCGGCCTCCACCGAGATGCCTCCTCCGTACTTTTCGGCGATGAGTTTCATGCTCTTCATGCCGAAGCCGTGGTAGCGCGTGTCGCGCGCCGTCGCGGGAAGGCCGTCTTTAAACATAAGCTTGCCCGTGTAGTAATTTTCCACAAAGATATTGGCATACCCGTCGCGGACGATGCCGCTTATGCTGACTATCCTGCTCTCCTCGTCGAGGGCGGCCACTCCGTTGAGGGCGTTCTCGATGGCGTTGCCGAAGAAGGAGTACACGTCGCCAGGCTTCCACGCGTTGAGCGCCGAACCGTCCGCCGCGCAGGTGAGGCGGACGTTGAGCTTGCGGCAGGCGAGGCTCTTTTCGGCAAGCACCACGTCGAGGGCCTTGTTGCCCGTATCGAAGGAGGAGTCGTATATATCGATGGCCGTGGAGATCTTTTCTATCTCCTCCTCGTCCACCCTGTCCTTGAGCGCGGCCAGCTGGTGCCTTAAGTCGTGGCACTTTATGTTGATGACGTTTATGCTGTCCTCGGTCTCCTCGTACTGCCGCCGCGCCGAATGGACTATATGCTGCAGCACGGCCAGCTCGGCCTCCTGCTCCTTCATCGACATCAGCAGTCCGCACATGAGTACGGACACAAGACAGCCGATGATGGAAAACAGGCACACCACCGTCAAAAGCAGTTCGGAGCCGAGCTTGGACGAGTAGACCTCGCCGTAGAAGGAAACAAACACGGCCGTGGCTATGATTATGACGTTGAGCGTCATCAGAAACTTGTTGTTTATGCGCACGGGGCCGCCTTCGGGGATCTTTCTGAGGAAGATAAAGCACGACGGCGCATACACGGCCGCGCAGCAGATGGCGAGCGTGAGCGCCTGCCCCCACCGCGGCATGCCCCCGGAGTTTGTGACTATTATGCTGTGCGCCTGATAGGCGATATGCTGCAGACAGTAGGAGAGCGTCGCCACGAACAGCAGGCTCCAGCCGTCGCTCTTATAGCAGCCGAACAACATGCCGAAGCTGACAACAAATACGACGAGAAAGTTGAGCGCCCTCACCCAGAGCGTCTCGGGCCCATTGACCGCCACCCAGTCGGGCCAGAACCAGCCGAAGAAGGAGGCGACCGCCACCCCCGCCGCGAGAAAGATCCAGAAGTACTTGCGTCTTTGGAATTTGGCGCAGAGGATGACTTCGGCTATTACGAGGGTAACTACAAAATTCAGTCTTGTGTAGACTTCCCACATACGTTCACCCCCGCCGTCCAACTGTTCTTCAGCGCCGCCAAAAACTGCTTGCGCTTTGCCCTGCTTATCTGAATGACGTCGTCACCCACGGTGAGCATGTTTCCGTCTACCGAACGGCACTTGCCCACGTTGACCAGATAGCACACGTTGCACCTGACAAAGCCGTACTTGGCATACTCCTGCTCGGCCTGGCGCATGCTCATGCCTCTGCCCGTGAAGCAGCCATCGTCGGTGTGATAGATGAGGGTGTGGTTGTCCGACTCCACATACAGCACGTCCTTTACGTTGAGCACCTTGAAGCCGCCCGCCACGCTTATCTTAATTACGCTGTCGCCTACCCCCTTCATCCTGCGTATGCGCTCCATGCGCATCCTGAGGTCGCGATAGCGCACGGGCTTCAAAAAGTAGTCGAGCGCGTCGACGCTGTATCCGTGAACGGCATACTTGGCTATCCTCGTCACAAAGATGAGAAAGACTTCCCCGTCACGCTCGCGCAGTTTTTTGGCGCAGGTCATGCCGTCGATGCCGGGCATCTCTATGTCCATGAATATTACGTCGGCCAGCTCGCCCGTGCCGTACTCCAGCAGAAAGGCGTCCGCCGACGAATACCTCTTCACAGATATCTGCTCCCCTACCTCTTTGCCGTAGTCTACGAGATACCCTTCGAGCGCGGCGGCCTCACCGTTGTCATCTTCAACGATTATAGTTTTTATCATTACTTCCCTCCATGGCGCGGCAGACAATGTTTTTTGCGGGCGCGACCCACGGGTCGCGCCCGCGCCTTTTTTGCCGCGAAAAAGGCGCCTTAAAAAATCAGACTGACGTTGCTCGGCGCGGGACGCCGCATATTTTTTGGTATTTCTGCCCATTTTACGCGCCCGCACACGCATTTTTCTCCATTTTATCACGCTTTTTGTATTTGTCAATACCCGAAAGCCCTCGCAAGAACTCCCTCCGCCGCCCTCGCGCGTAACTATTTATAGTCGCCCCTTTTTTACTCCTCAAAAAAATTTTTTTCCGCCTTCCCATACCTCCTCTCCGCCCCTGTTATTTTGCCCGTTATTTTGTCCCTCAAAAAAATTTTTCTTACCTTTCCATACCTCTTTTCCGCCCCTGTTATTTTGCCCATCATTTTACCCGTAAAAATTTTTACCTTCCCTTACCTCTTTTCCCCCTCTCTCTTCCTCCCCGCCCATCCCTCTCTTCCTCCCCGCGAGGCATACGCGGCCTTGCAACACCCTTCCGAAGCACAAGCAGACCGACTTGACCCGCACCCGTATTCGCGTTGAACGGGGCATATATCCACACCAACACCACCTTTCAACCCCGCAGATATGCCCGGCGAGGTATGCGCGGTTTCTCTCGATCTCCCTATTGAGAATAAATGTAGTCGAACTTAAGCCATACCAATATCCGCCTTGAACGAGGCATATGTCTGCACCTACGCTGCATTTCGGCGCCGCAGACATGCCGCCGCGAAAGCAAAATCCTAAAACTCAAGAACCGTAGTTTTTAAAAGTTTAAGAACCATAATTTGTAAAAAACGGCGCGGGGCGGCAAAATTTGCCGCCCCGCGCCGTTATACTTTCGGATCATTTCAAATTTATTCGGTTTTAAGCTTTCAGGCTCTGATTTTAACAGGCGCCATGCGGTGCGAGGGATATTTTTAGCCGCGCGAAAAAAACTTTATTGGTTTTATATTCCGCGCATATAATTTTTATGGCGGATAAATACCGCAACGATACCCGCCGCGGCTATAAGCGCAACGCCGACGTCGGCGGCTATGAGCCACTTTTGCCAGAGCGGCATTACGGGCACCATGCGGCTGTCAGCGGAGATGCCGTTCATGGCGGCGCTGTTGGCAATGACGTAGAGCACGCGATGCGCGGCCTGTCTGACGTAGGGCAGAAGTTCGTCGGCAAGCTGCGCGCGGTAGGCCGAGAAGGCGTCCTTGTCGCTGTTCATCCACGCGTCCGTGCCCGACTTCAGCCCCGCCGATATATCCATGTAATCTTTGAGCACCATATCGGTGATGACGCACCCTTTAAAATTCCATTCGCCCCGCAATATGCCGTTTTGAAGGCCGTCGTGGTCGCCGCTCCACACCGTGCCTATGCGATTGAACGAGTTCATCACTCCCATCGCGCCGCCCCTTGTGACGGCATATTCGAACGGCACAAGATATATCTCCCTTATTGCCTGCTCGCAGGCAAAGGTCGCAAGCCCGTCCTTTGACCCGTTAAGGCCGTTTGACGGGTCGTTGACCGCCTCGGTATCGTTGAGAGCGAAATGCTTTACATAGCAAACAAGCCCCTTGGTCTGCGCTCCCCCGATCGTCGCCGCGGCCATTTCGCCTGAAAGGCGGCCGTCCTCGGAGTAATATTCGAAGTTTCTGCCTCCGAAGGGCGTGCGGTGGATATTGACGGCGGGCGCATACCAACCGTGTACGCCGAGAAAAAGCGCCTCGTTGCCGACCGCCCTGCCCATCTCCCATGCAAGCGCCGTATTCCACGATGAAGCCAGCACCACCGAATTGGGAAACGCCGTACCCGCGCTTCTGCCCGACAGGCCCGCAGGGCCGTCCTTTAAATTTGTTGAGGGAACGTTGAGGGAGGTTATCTCCGGGTTGCCGAAACCGCCCGTGCAGACTATATCGATGAGTTGCTCTTTGGTGAGCATATCCAGAAAGTCGTACCACGCCTCGCTTTGATAGTCGGCGCCTATGAGCGTGGCAAGATTGAGCCCCTCCTTTCCGACGCCCATTCCGCCGCTCTCAACTTCGCCCTCCCCGCCGCGCTGCGGAGCGAGCCCGGCTATCAGCTGCGAAGAGAACTCTGCATACATTTCTCCCGTGGAGGCGTCCCTGCGATCGGCAAAGGGGACGGGCCACGTCTTTGTCCAATTACTGCGGGAAAGATACTCAACACCCTCGCCGTCGGAATAGCTGCGTATGTCGGCCGACGTGAAGGCGTTGCCTATTCTCTCTCCCGAGGGACTTGTATCGTATATAATGTCGTTGCCATAGGAATATACCGCAGCGAACGAGCCGTCACCCTCCTCCGTCATGCCGTCGGACAGGCCGTACCCCATTTTATCGAGCATGTTGTTGAGCGCGTCGTGCGCGTTCCTTCCGCAAGCTATGTAGTAGTCGCCGCGCTCTATAAGATACGCGCCGCCGTCCGAGCCGTCGTAGGAGGCCAGGACGCGCTCGTCGAAGGTTATCTCAACCGTCTGGCTGTCGCCCGGCTCCAAAAGGCGGGTCTTGGCAAAGCCCGCGAGCACGACGGAAGATTTTTCGATACCGTGTGAGATATCGTAGGCGGTGTACGGCGACCGGATATATACCTGAGCGACATCCTTGCCCGCGGCGCCGCCCGAATTTAAAACAGTCAGTCTTATAACAAATTTGCCGTCGGCGTATTCGACGGAAAAATCGTCGTAAACGAATGACGTGTACGACAGTCCGTACCCGAACGGGTAGAGCACTTCGGCGGAATAGTCGAAGTCGCCAACGCCCTCGCTGCCCGTAACGCAGTCCTCGTAGCGCGTTTCGTAGTAGCGGTAGCCGACGTATAAGCCTTCGAGCTCGACCAAGTATTGATCGGCCTCGTCGGCATACGGGGCGGCGGACGGGTAATTTTCTATATAAAAATTCGTGCCGCCGTTGACCATGGCAGGCGAGGAGAGGGCGCTGTAAGCGTAGGTATCCGTCAGCCTGCCCGAGGGCGAGATATTGCCGGCGAGCGCGTCCGCAAGCGCATACAGCCCGCTGCTGCCGAAGCCCCCGCACCAGAGCACGGCGCTTATGTTCTGCATGTCGTTCAGCGCGCCGAGCTCCATGGGGTTATTTGAATTGACGACGACTATTATATTGTCGCTCAGCTGCCCCAGCGCGAGCAACATATCCGTCTCCTCGCGCGTCAGTTCGAGGTAGTTGCCCGAGTTGCCCGCCACAGCGGCCGTCTCCTCAAACCCGTAGTCGGGGAGGTCGGAGCCCTCGCAGCCCGTGCGCGCCAGAAAGACGACGGCGGCGTCGGAATAATTTTTATAAGTTTGGGCGGCGACGGGGGACACCTGCTCCCACGGCACCTCGTTTATGCCGAAGGACGAGCCCCTGCGGCTCGGAAGGGTGCGCCTGTAGCCCTCGGCGCTCTTCTGCTCGTAGAAGCGCCACAGCTCGGGATTGACGCTTATGCCCGCATAGGCGAACGCCTCCATTACGTTTGGCGCCGAGCTGCTGTCCACCGCGCCCGAGCCCGTTCCCCCGTAGACGACGTTGACCGACGACGCCGAAAAACAGCTGACCTTTATGCTGCCGTCGGCCCCCTTTTTAAGGGGCAGCCCGCCGCCGAAGGACGTATCGTTTTTGAGGAGCACCATGCCCTCGGCGCATATGTCGTATGCGATCCTCTCCGAGGCCGCCATGGCGGCGCCCAGATCGGCATAGTCGGGGGAATAGTAAATATCTGACGCCGCCTCGTCCGAGCTTTCGATAATATATGTGCCGTGTCCGAAATGCTTGGATATCGGGTCGCTCCATTTAAAGGCCAGGACATTCAAAACCACCGCCACGATGACGACGAGCACTATGGGCGGAATAACTATCAGTGCAAACGTTTTGTCATCTGTCTTTGCCCGTTTCAATCCTGCCTCCCTTGCCTCCTCCCGCGGCGCTGCGGAAGAGTATTTTTACGTTGAATATGTCGCCTTCGAGATAGGCGCGGAACACGCCGCCGTACTTTTCGGCGATCAGCTGCATGCTCTTCATGCCGAAGCCGTGATTGTATTTATCCCTGTGCGACGTCTGCGGAAGCCCGCGGAAGAACACGGGCTTTTCGAGGCAGCAGCAAATATAAAATCCCATTATAAAATTCAGGCGGGCGGCGCAAAATGCGCCGCCCGCCTTTTAATGGGGGAGGGAAGAAATATTATTTTTCATTCCGCGTCGGCGCGGTCAATCGACAGTCTTATTCTTTCGCGCTTTACGGAACACAAAGAAGCCCCATATGCCCAAGCCGACAACGGCAACGCAGTCAACGGCTATGACGGTGATCTTCCACCACGCGAGAACGTAGTGGTCGACCTCGCCGTTGAGGGCGTTTGAATTTGCCACCGTGTAAAGAATATTCTTTACGTTATTGCGCAGGACTATGACGTCCGCCTTGTCGTTGGGATCGCACCAATCGGGATCGAGCGAAGGTATCAATGTCATATCGTTGCCGAGATTGAGGTCGCCGCCCGCATACGCCATCTGCTTGAGGTTCATATATGTGGTGGTATTGAAGTCGGTGATCACCGTTCCACGGAATCCCCATTCGTCGCGGAGTATCTGGGTTATAAGCCTGTAGTCGCCGCCCGTCCAGCGCGTACCTATACGGTTGAACGACGACATGACGCCCGTAGTTCCGCCCTCCTTTACGGCTATTTCGAACGGCTTGAGATAAATTTCGCGCATGGCCTGCTCGGTCACCCATGTGCTGCTGCCATTGCTTGAGCGGTGCGTTTCCTGATCGTTCAGAGCAAAATGTTTTATGTAACAATATACGCCTTTGGAGCGGCAGCCACGGATCTCGGCGGCCGCCATTTTGCCGCTGAAGATACCGTCCTCGGAGAAATACTCGAAATTCCTGCCGCCGAAGGGACTGCGGTGAATATTGACACCGGGGGCGTACCAACCCGAGTAGGGCAGATTGTTGCCCCTGCCGTTGGCACCGATTATGCCTTCGCTGCCCACCATCTCGCCGAGCTCCTCTATGAGTTCGGTATTCCACGTTGAGCCCATTACCACCTCGGCGCAATAATAACAAGTGCCCCAATATGTGCCGTCCTCGCTCATAAAGTTGGTAAATCCCGTAGGCCCGTCGGTCTCGTTTGTCAGAGGCTTGTTGATCGCGTCCAGACTGTCGGTCTTGAACGCCCCGAGGTTGCAGAAATCTTTGAGCTCCTCCACGGTCAGTTTGCTTAAGAGTTCGTCCCAGCGGGAATCGTCGTACGAAACGTAATTGCCGTCCTCCGTCCTTGCAAACGTGCCGTCCTCGTTATAAGTAAGCATGTCTCTTAAGACGAGTTCGCTGCTTTGGTTGCCGAACACCGGCGCCTCCATATCGTAGTAGCTGTCGGCTTCGGGATTGTTGTGCGACGTGTCCTTGAGGGCCGCCAGAAACTCCTCGTCTATCGTCCTCTCCTCGTCGGTGGGCGGAGTGGGCATCACCCAATCCTGCCTCGACAGCAGGCTCTGAAGGTGATAATCGGAACTGTTGAGGCCGACGTCGGTGTATCTGTTCTCCACCTTCTCGCCGGTAACGGGATCTTCGCCTATGATTATATCTTCGGGAACGGAGAAAGGTATCTCGAATTTTTTATCGTGGGAGTTCTGCGAAACATAGAGCAGATAATCGTCGTGTGCGTCAAGTTCGTATGTACTCTCCCAGTTGCCGTTCTTGTCCTTATAGTCGTACGAGGAGAGATAGTACGGATCAAACCTGAGCTCGACCACCGCAGAGTTGGGCCTGTCCTCGCCTGCCTCGGCGGCGGGATAGAGCATGGGGGTTTTGACAAAGTCGAGAAGTACGACTTCGGCCTTTTCCACCTCGCCGTCGATATACGGGGCATGCCCGTAAAGCTGAACGACGTCTTTGCCCGCCACGTCGCCGGTGTTGGTGACTTTTATCTTTACGCTGAACTGCGAGCCTATGTCGTCCGCGGTGACCGCGCGGCCCTCTATTTGGGAAACATCATCTATCTCCCATTCGAAAGTCGTGTAGGAGAGTCCGTAGCCGAAGGGATATACTACAGCGTCTTTGTACCACTCCTCGTCGTCGGCGCCGCGCGTCTCGTAATACTTATACCCGACGTAGATATTTTCCTCGTAGTCGACAAAATAGTAGTTTTCGTCCGTGCCGAGGTACCTGTCGCCGCTGACTTCGCCGTACTTAAGATAATCGCCGAAGTTGTTCCATGTGGGGTCGGCCTTGAAATCGGCGGCGTAGGTGTCGACCGTCCTGCCGGAGGGGTTGACTTCGCCGTTGAGTATCCTGCCGAGGGCTATAGTGCCCGTGCCGCCGGGAAAACCCATCCATATGGCGGCGTCGATATTGCTCTGATAGGCGTAATAGTCCTCGTCCTCGAGGAAGGCGAGCTCCATGGGGGAACCGCTGTTGATGACGACGATGACCTTGCCGAAGCCATACTCGCAAACCATCTTCAGAAGGGCCGTCTCATTCTTATCGAGCTGGAGGTAGTGGTCGCCTTCGTTGTTGAATTCCTCGCCGCCCACCATTGTGCGCGGGAGATCGAAGCCCTCGCCGCCTATCCTCGTAAACACTACGAGGGCGGCGTCCTTGTACTGCGCGAAGCTGTTCTTTACGGCGCTGTCATACATGGCCACGGGGGTTTCGCCCGTGTTGTAGAATACAGAATCGCCCGTATCGAGGTCGGAAGAATTCTCCGTTCGCCCGCTGCCGGAGCGACTGTCGCTTTCATAGAAGGCCTTGAGGTCGGGATTGACTTCGAAGTCGGCCATCTCGAGGCTTGCATACAGGTCGGTGACGGGAGTGTCACCCGCCGCGGACGAGCCCGAGCCGCCGTACGACAGGTCGACGCTGTTCTTGCCGAACACGCTGATTTTTGCATTGCGCTGCAGCGGCAGAGCGGCCTTGCCGTTTGTCTGCTCGTTTTTAAGAAGGACGAAGCCCTCTTCGCACACTTCCTGATTGAGGGCGTTTGCGTCGGCAAGCACCTGCTCCTTTGAAGTATATTCGCTCTCGAATACGGGCTCTACGCCCGCCTTGAACACGGCGGTGTCCCTGCCCAGCACAGAACCTATGAGGTCTACCATGACAAACTGGGTGAGAATTGTAACGACGAGCAAAATAACCACCAGAGCGGACGACACGCTCGCCCAGACGACTATGCCATTTTTGCCTTTTATGGCATTTCCTTGCTTTTTCATGCGATCTCCTCCTGTCATGTATTATCCTTGGGGAAGCCCTTGGAACCGTCCCACGTTACAACCGCGTCGGTATCTATCTTTATGCAGTCGATGGTGGGCGCCGTGCCCCTGTATGTGCCCATTCCTTCGCCGGCGGGGTTTATGCTGTTCGCCGTTATCAGTTTGATGACATTGGCGCCCTTTTTGAGGTGCACTCCCTCTATTACCACGGCGTCGGAATAGTACATTCCGGAGGTGAGATATACGGGATCGAACGCCAGTCTTTCGCCGTTGACCTCTATGGCATATATCTCGTCGGTGAGTTCGAAGTCGAACTCGGTGGAGAGCCTTACGGTGAGCGTGGCGTCGTCCACGTCCTCCGAGCAGGCGAGCTCGAAGTCGACGGACAGCCCCTCCTTATACAGATAGGAGATATATTTGCCTCCGCTCGCACCGAGCGATTTGACGTCGTTGATTATCATTGCCTTTCCTGCGGCGCTGCCCGAGAGACCGGGGCCCTCCTTGCCGTCGAGATTGGTGAACTCGGCCTCGAACAGATACTGCGACGATCCCACCTTGGTCTTGTTCCACTTGGCGTATATCGTAGTATCCTGCGATACGGCGCTGCTTTGATCGTACACCGTAAGGCACTCGGCGTCCGCGTACCAACCTTCGAAGCTGAATTCGTCGCGGGTGACGGTGAGCCCGAGCGGCCTTGCCGCCTCCCCGCTCTTTACCGACTGTTTATATGTCTGCAGCGCAACGCCGTAGTAATTGAGATCGTAAGTAACCTCGTAATATGTGGCGCCGTTTTCCTGCCAGTCGGCATAGAGAGTGATGGGCTTGTCGACTATCTTGTCGAAGTCGTACTCTATGGTGCAGGCGGCGTCGATATACCACTTATAGAAGGTATATCCCTCTCTTACGGGATCTTCGGGGACGTCGGCCGAGCCGTTCTTGGGTGCCGTTGCAACGTAGGGCTGAGGCGCTCCCTGATAGTTATAGTCGAACGTTACGCTCTGCCCCTTTTCGCGGACGGTTATGGTAAACGTTGTCTTTCTGTCCCCCACGTTGACCGTTACCGTCTTTCTGCCTGCAGAGTTGGTCTTTACATCGCTTATGACGACGATCTCGTCGAGCATGGATATTATTTCGGTGGTGTTGTCCTTATAGGTGACCTTTATGGTGCCGCCCGTAACGTCGACCTCTTCCCCTATCCAATACTTCATCTTGTCGGGATTGGTCTCCACCTCTATCTTGCCTACGTTTTCAACGTCCGTCCCTTCATCGGGAGGATCGTCGTCGGGCTCGGTATCGGCCACAACGTTTTTATAGCCGCACAGCGTACACTGCCCGTCCTTCCACACATGGGCGTAGGCATATGCGCTGTCTATGCGGCCGTCGGCATATACGCCGCAATGTCCTATTTCGCTCACGCTGACATAGGAGGCGTAATTGGTATCGTGTTCGGCCTGCTCTTCGTCGTTATCGCCGCACGCAGAGAATAGCGAAACGACGGAAATGACGCTTAGCGCCACCGCTATAGTCCTCATTATTTTCTTCATATAAATTCCTCGGTTCATACTTGGTGTTTAAATGGTTGGGGCGATCCCCCCTGTTTCAGCAGTTGAAATCGCCCGTCCATACTAACTTTTATTTGTTTTTAACCGACAACGATGGTCAAACATTCGACAAATACCTGGCGAGTTTGGGTAGTCTGCTCGTTGTCCCTGCGATGCGCCGAAGTCGAAACGACGACATATACGTTGTAGGTACCGGCTGCGGCGGGCGTTCCCGTTATAGTGCCGTCGGCGGCGAGGGTGAGGCCTTCGGGCATTGCGGAGCCTTCGGCAATCGCATAATTGACGGAGTCGATGACCCACGTTACGGTCGACCAGCCCTGCCTCGTGGTATAGGTATCGCCTGCCTTATATGCCGTGCAGCTTATACCCGCACCCGTGAGGGCCGTGCCTGCCTTGAGGCCCGTAAGGCCGGTGGTCTGGCAGATACCGGTAACTTCGATGACGAGCGTGTATTTGACGTCTATCCATCCGTCTGCCACGGCTTTGATCTCTACGGTAACCGTACCGTTCTCGGTGGCCGTGCCGGAGAGCACGCCGGAGGCGTTGAACGTAAGACCTTCGGGCAACTTGCCGTTGATTTCGGTCACCTGCTCTTCGGGTATCTCTATAGTCGTGACGCCGAGGTCGGCAAACAGGTTCTTGTTTACGGCCTGGCCGCCCGCAACTTCTACGTTGAACGTGCCCTCGAGGGCGACGCCGTTCTTCAGGCCGTTGGTGTTGGCCGTTACATAGAGGAGGTGCTGTACCGCGCGGCGGACATGATACCACTGCGTAGGCGACGCGAGCGAGTATGTGTCGGCGTTGGAGGTCATCTCCTGCTCGGTCTGAGCCATTACCATGTTGTTCTCGTCGTCCCATACGGTCTCCTCGAGAACCATGAGGCCGCCTGCCCAGTCGCTGCCCGCAAGGGGAAGGTCGGTGCCGTTGCGCAGGAAGGCGTTGAGCGTCCACCAATCCTTGTTTGCGCCGTCAGTGGTGTCGGTAGCGGACGCGCCCTTAAAGTTCCATTCGTCGTGGATAAGTCCGTCGAGAAGGGCGGCATTGGTATATACGCACCTGTTGCCTATCCTGTTCTTCGAGCTCATGTAACCCATGGAATTGCCGAACTTGAAGGCATACTCGAAGGGTTTGAGGTAAATTTCGCGCATTGCCTGCTCGGTGACGTATGTAAACAGACCCTGCTCGGCTTCGCGGTTTGTCTCCTGCTCGTTGAGAGCGAGGTGCTTTATGAAGGTCACGCAACCCTTGTCGGTGGCGCCCTTTACGACGGCGGCGCCGATGAGACCGGCCAGCATGCCGTCCTCGCTGTAATATTCGAAGTTACGGCCGCCGAAGGGTGAACGATGGGTGTTCATGGCGGGGCCGTACCAGCCCGTGCTGTTGGTGAACAGCGATTCGTTGCCCACCTGTCTGCCCTGCTGATATGCGAGCTCCTTATTCCATGTGGAAGCAACTATAACTTCGCAGCTCCACAGCGTGCCTATTGCCTTTACGCCGCCCTCTTCCATAGATTCGGCGGGGAGACGCCACTGGAAGCCGTCTATCATCCACGCTATCTGCGCGGGGCCGTCCATATCCCATTCAACGGGCTTGCCTATGGACTCTATGGCCTGCCTCTGATATTCGCCGTTACGCAGGAAGAGCTGCATCTCCTCCCAGGTGAGCTGGTTCATGAACTCGTCCCACTTCTTCGAGCCGGCGTCCGTGGGCATCGTCACTTTGCCGGTGCCGTACTCGACAACGGGATTTTCGTAAGTGATGCCCGCCATATCCTTGAGCTTGATGAGAACGTCGGAGAAATCTTCCTCGTGCGAGGCTGCCTGAGTCCAGTTATCGGGCACGTCGCCGATATACCACGCGTCGGTGGGATCGTCCTCATAGCAGTATTCCTGACGCCACGAATCGAGCAGGTCGTAGAGTTCGCCGCTTATCGTTCTGTCCTCTATCGTCGCCGTTGCGGGGAGTTTGGTCATATCGCCGCTGCGGGACATGAGGTTGTTTATCAGCGACTCGTTGGTCGAATTGTAAATGGCCCACTTGCCCTCGGTCTGGCTGAACAACGGGGTGATCTTGTTGCCCGTAGTGTAGTCGGTCTCGCACTTGAAGCCTTCGTCTATGGTGCGGACGACGGAGAACTCCTCGTCGTGCGAGTTGTGGCGGGCGGAGATGACGTAGTCGCCGGCTTCGAGCTCATAGCCGTAGAAGTCGTTGTCGTTCCTGTCGCTCCAGTCGAACGAGGCCATTTCCTGAGCCACGAAGCTGCAGGTAAGCACCTGGCTTTCGCCGGGGGCGAGGATGTCGGTCTTTTCAAACGCCATAAGCGTGTGTGCGGCCTTTTCGATGCCTCCCTCGGTGTAGGGCGCCGAGGCATATATCTGAACTACGTCCTGACCGGCCACGCTGCCCACGTTGGTTACTCTGACCTGCATGGTTACCGTCTCGTTGGGCTTGGTTATCTCACCCTGCCCCGCGCCGACCAGCTCCCACCTGAAATCGGTGTAGCTGAGGCCGTAACCGAAGGGATAGACTACATTGTCCTCGTACCACTCGTCGCCGCTGCCCGCCTGATCGGCGTTGAGATCCTTGGCGACCGTCTCGTAGTAACGATATCCCATATAGATATCTTCGCGATACTCTATCCCGCGATAATTGGACTTGACAAGTTCGCCGTCCTCATCGTAGTAATAGAGGTTATTGGTGTAGGCCTCGCCGTCCTCGTCGGTGTTCTGCGTGAGGCTGCCGAAGTTGGTCCACGAGGGATCCTTTTTGAAATCGGCCGACCAGATATCTACGGTGTGTCCCGAAGGATTTACCGCACCGCTCAAGATGGGGCCTATGGCGCGGGCGCCGTCGTTGCCCGTGTGACCGACCTGAAGGATGGCGTCTACGCCGAGGTTGTCGGCCGTCTTTGCCGCGTTGAGTTCGGCCATCTCCATTATGTTGGAGCTGTTGATGAGCACGATAACCTTATCGAAATTGCTCTTGACGTGCTTTAAGAGTTTTATCTCGTTGTCGTTGAGCTCGAGGGCGTGCTTTGTGGGATCGGCGTTGCCGGGAGCGTTGCTCGTCTGAAGGTCGCTGCTTTCGTTGCCCGAACGCGTAAACATTACTATCGCAGCGTCGTCGAACGCCGAATATGTGCTCTTTACAGCCATATTGGCTATCGTATCGATATCCCCCTCGGCCGAAAGGTCGGCATTGACGTATGCGTCGTACAGCTTCATATTTACGTCGAACCCGGCGGCGTTGAGGCTGTCGATTATCTCCGTCTTGGGCCTGCCGTTAGCGCCCGCAACGCCTGCGCCTGAACCGCCGCCGCCACGCATTATGTCGCCTATCGACCAGCCGAAGAGCGAGACCTTTCTGTGGCCCTCTTTAAGGGGAAGGGCGTTGTTGGCGTTCTTTAACAGCACCATACCCTCCTCGGCTATGCGGACAGCTATATCCTGCGAGGCGTCGAGGCAGTCGTCAAACGTGTTGTAGTCGGCATAGAATTTACCGTTTCCGCCGACAATGCCGGACACGGTTGCCTTGTCGTTGAGTTCCGCCTCGTATTCCTTAAGCTGTTCCACAACGGGATCTTCGGGCGTGGTCACGCCGCTGTCGCCCTTGTCGCCCTTCTCTCCCTGGGGGCCTTGGGGGCCTTGAGGCCCCTGAGGCCCTTGGGCGAGCACACCCGTCGATTCCCCGTTGACGTACCAATATCCGTCGTCGCCGATATACGGCGCCGAAGAATCGCCGGCGCAAGCGGTGACGCTCATTCCCATCACGGCTGCCAGCATGATAGCGGGCACAGCCTTGATGGCGCGGGCAAACAACTTCTTTTTGCCATTGTTCATTTGCTATTTTTCCTCCACTTATTTTTTTGCTCCTTACAAGCAAGAAAAGTATATCATCGCACAAAAATCTTACTATAAGTTGGGCACGCTTTACACAAATGCGTTCATAACTGACACATCAGCCCCTGCGCTCCTCCTCAAATTGTCGATTTTGCAGAAAAAAACGAGGCCCTTGCCGGGCCCCGTCATTATATCCTCCGCAGATAACGCCGTCACGCGTTCAGCGGAATGTATGCGGCGACGGTAAACACGTCGTCCTTTTTTTCAAAACTTATTTCCCCGCCGTATTTGCGGACGAGATACTTCATGCTCTTAGTTCCGAAGCCGTGCTCCGACTTGTTGCCGCTTGAAGTCTGGGGCAGCCCGCCCACAAACCGCACCTCTTTCTCGCAGGGATTGCGTTCGGATATGACGATAAAGGCGTCCTTCCTTCTGACTTCCAGCTCTATGATCCGCCTGTCCTCACCGAGCTCCGACACGCTTTCGATGGCGTTGTCGAGCAGGTTGCCGAAAAACGAATATATGTCGGTCACGTTTAAAAAATCGAGAATGGCGCCGTCCAGCGAATAGATAAACTTTATCCGCCTGTTCCTGCACAGGATGAGTTTTTCGGTGACCACGGTATTGAGTGCCGCGTTTCCGACGTTTACGCAAAGATCGAAGCCGTCTAAAGCAGCGTTGACGCTCGCTATATACCCCTTCTTAACCTCGTCCGTACCCGCCGCGCTCAGCTCGTTTATGACGTGCCTTAGGTCGTGATACTTTATCTTTATCATGTCTATGCACTCATTGGACAGCTCGTACTTTTTCTCCTCTAACTTTTGTATTGACTTGAGAGTGACGTTCTCGTTCTGAAGGTACGACTTATCCAGAAGAACGAACTGTATTATCACTATAAGGCTGCATACAAACAATCTGTAGACAAAGAAGATTATCTTTACTCCCTGCACGGGGGAAGTGTTTCTGTAATCGAGAATGTCCTCGAGATTGGAGAGCAATATGGTGGTGACGAGCATAAACACGAGCAACGCCGAGACCCAACCATTGCTGAGAACATAATTATTATAAGTTCTCAGGCGTCTTATAACTACCAGATAGAAACCAAACAAAACCACATAGTATATTATTTCCGCGAAGTACAGATTGAATAAAAAATTCGCGATAAATATTTCCATTATTCTTCTGAGCGCATTTATAAAACAAAAACAGATATGCTGCATGGCGTAAGCTCCTATGCCGCAAAAGCAGGTCTGTTTTAAATCTATCTTATAACACGTCATTATGGCAGCTATACACAAAGCAAACAGAAAAATAAATCTTAATAACGGATTGAGTAAAACAAACAGATCCGTGTGCGGCATTCCCCAATTTTTCGGTTCAAAATACATGGAGGCTACAGCCAGCACGGCGACGCAGGCAACAAGGCGCAGAGCAAAGTATTTTCTCTTCTCAAACGCCCCCGCCATCAGAAACATTATCAGCCCGAGCTGCAGGGTGAAGGAAAACACCCAATACCACATCATTATTCTCATCCATATCATAGCCGTACACCGTCAACTCCCCATATATTCGGCAAGCTTCTTTTTAAAAGCAATGCGCCGGCTGCGGCTGAGACTTATCTGCGCATCCCCCACCCGGATAATATTGTTTTTGCACTCTTCAACGTACCTGAGATTGACTATAAATGAATTGCTGCACCTTACAAGCTGTTCGAAATCGCGCAGCTGTTCTTCGGTCTCCCTCATCGTACATTTACATACATAGTCGCCCGAATTTGTGTGATATGTTACATAATGCGCGTTGACTTCAACGTAGTACAGATCGGTCACGTCTATCTTTTTTATCACGCCGTTATAACGCAGCACGATCTCTCTTGGCCTTCTGCGCATTATCTGGGGTATCAGCCTCTTCAGTAAGAATTCTATATCGCCGTACTTTATGGGCTTGAGCAGATACCCGCAGGCGTTTACTTCATAACCCTGTATCGCAAACTGAGCCATATTTGTTATAAAGACAAGACTCATCGTCTCGTCGATCTCCCTTAGCTTTGCCGCCGTACGCATGCCGTCGAGCAAGGGCATCTGTATGTCCAACATAACGATATCGTAGTCGGGCCTATAATTTTCTATGAAAAACAGGCCGTCGGTAAATTTATCGACGTCAACAGACGAACCGCCGTTCAAATTAAAATAGTTTTCGATATTCGCCTCTATCGTCGCCGCGTCCGCAACGTTATCCTCTACTATTGCAATCTTATACATCCTCTCCTCCTTAAAAAATAACAAGTAACAGGCGCCGCATATTCCGAAATACCGTTATACCGCCGCCGCATAATTCATAATGCTGTCTGTCTTATATCCCCTCCCGAACGAAAAAAAGCGCTCCCGATTAAGGGAACGCCCGCGAAGCTGTATCCCTTAATTGTTTGCGCTACAATTTTCCACATAAGGAATAAAGGATACACCTATGCCGTTGTGTAACCTTATGCGGAAAATTAAAACTATAGCGCACTTACATTATATCTCTAAAAACATTCAATTTCAAGCCCCATAACAAAAAATTTTTTATGGAATTTTTAAAATTACAAATATTGGTAAAAAACACGCGACATTCAAGAAATGAATACGCTGCGCTGCACCTATATTTTTGATAAGCTTTACATACAATGTAATTCCAAATTATTTGTTGCCGAAAGAAAGCCACACAAAATTACAAATGGCTGTAGTGTGTGCGCCTTAAATTATAAACAAGCGGCGGCCTTCGGCCGACGGAACGGCTGCCGCCGTTCCGTCACCCGCTCGCTTCGCTCGCGGGCGCCGACTTAAGCGCACACTCTATTTAGTAAAATAAATTGACCACCGCACTCGCGCAAAACCATTGCTTTTGCGCGAAAGAGGGCGAGCAAGGTATTCTCAAAACAACACAGTGTGTTGTTTTGCCTTGCGAGGTGAACGAGGGCATATGTCCGCCCGACGTGGTGACCGAAAACGGCGTTTCCCTTGCGCCGTTTGAGACGCGCAACAAAGCAAAGTTGCAGGGAAATGTGAGGCTACAAGCATTTCCGCAAAACGGCATTTGCGCCGACGAGGGAACAGGTGTACCCGAAAGCCATTATCCCCGAAACGGCTCCGCTTGTTGGACTTGAAGGGAAAAGCGGGATGATATAAACGCATCAAAAATAGCCGATATTAAGCCAAAAACACATTAAAACACCCTATTTTTAAGCCTTCCAAAAATCTTTGCGACAAATTTGCGACAAAATATTTTATGCCTATACTTGCGCGCAACTTTTAAATAAAATATATAAAAGCGTGGCAACTTTGAGCGAAAATCGCACAAAGTTGCCACGCTTTGGCATCAAAAATTTTTATACCCCAACCATGCCCCAAATACAATTATAATTTTAACTAAATTATAGATTGCTGTGCAAAGCGCAATTTTTACTGTATTCATGTTTCGCAAATTATAGTATTGACAAAAATTGCGAAATGAGCTATACTTTTTCCGAGGTGAAATATGAAACTTATTGAAAGAACTTCTTATCTAGATCAACTCAAAACCGTTATGGGGACACCCGATATAAAGGTCATAACCGGCGTGCGTCGTTCCGGCAAGTCCAAGCTTATGGACGCCTTTATCGAACATATAGAAAAGACCGTTGAAGATAAGAATATCATTAGGGTAAAGCTCAATCTGAAGAAATTTGAATTTCTTAAAAATGGCGACAGCCTCTATAAATTTATAGATGAGAACTACGTTGAAGGCACAACCAACTTTCTGTTCATTGACGAAGTTCAACTATGCGACGGCTTTGAAAGAGTCATAAACAGCCTTTACGAGGAGGAGCGGTTCGATATTTATCTCACCGGCTCAAACGCCTTTTTACTTTCAAGCGACCTTGCCACACTATTCGGCGGGCGCGTATTTGAGATAAGCATGTTCCCCTTTTCGTTCAGCGAATACCTGCAATATTTTCCGCAAAGCGATACCAATGCCGCCTTCGACGACTTTGTAGTACAGGGAGGAATGGCGGGCTCATACCTCTATAAAAATCAGGCGGACGCCCGTAAATACCTGAACGGCATTGTCCGCACCACCATCACAAAAGATATAGTTAAAAAGTTCAAAATCGAAAATGAACCGCTCTTGAATATGATCGTAGATTTTCTTATGGACAATGTGGGCAGCAAGACTTCGGTGCGCAATATTGCAAACAGCCTGACATCAAACACATATAAAACCAACGACAAGACCTGCGGCGCATATCTTGACTATCTTTGCAAAAGTTTTTTATTTTACCCCTTTACCCGCTACGACGTGAAGGGCAAACGGTATCTTGAATCGGACAAGAAGTACTATGTTGCCGACCTCTCGCTCCGCTATGCGACGATAGGCACGAAGAACGCCGATTACGGACATCTGTATGAAAATATCGTCGCCATAGAACTTTTGCGGCGCGGCTACGAAGTATATGTGGGACAGCTCGGCGAACGCGAAATCGACTTTGTAGCAATAAAAGAGGGCGCCAAGACCTATATTCAGGTATGCGACGACATCTCTCGCGAGGAGACGCTTAAACGCGAGGTTGCCCCCTTACTATCCGTCAGGGACGCATACCCGAAGATGATAATCGCCCGCACAAAACACCCCGAAAGCCAAGTGGAGGGCATAAAAATCATTGACATAGCCAAATGGCTTTTGAATTCGCAATAAAATATAATAATTAAAATTTGCGAAACGAGGAAAAACAATATACCAAACTAAAATTTTTACTTTCAAAATTACTTATGACGGTTGCGACGGAAAAATATAGCGCACGGCAGTAGTTTTGTCCAACTACGCCTTAGGCACCCTCGGCCATATATCGAAGAACAAAAGGCAATCCACGAGCATATTAACTTCTGTTTTTGACGAGCCGACAAAAAAATTACGGCGGGGCGCACACATGTGCGCCCCGCCGCATTTTATAAGGAGAAAGTAATATGAGATCATGAATTTGCATTACGCTGTTTTTTTGTGCCGTCGGTGAAAGAAGCGACTATGACCGCAACAATGCACACGAGCATGAGCACAAACACAAACATTACCGTACCAAAGTTGCCGCCGCTCTCCATCATGCCGTAGATCTGGTTTATTTCCTCTTCGATCATAATAAGGCGATCATCTATATAATAACCGAACGCAGCGGAAAACAGCAGCGAAGGAATTAGGGGAGCAAACTGCCAATCGGGCTTTGCAACGCCGATAGCGCAAGCGAGAGTTCCGAGGAGCAGCATTACAAATACTACAGTGTTGAAATGATTACCCATATCGGCCCCACCGTTTATCTTGCCGTAGACCGAAAGACTGTATGCCGTGTAGACAATAGTTGTTACTACACCCAGCACGCACGCGCCGAGACACAGGTAAAAGCTGAGCGGTTTATTTTTGAAAAAATTTAATATCTTCATACCTTACCTCCTTTATCTCCATCGACAAACTCTATCTTATCCCTCTTTTTGAACACATATTCCCAAAGGATAAAGCAGGTCACCGCACCGGCAAACACAACTCCGACAACGACGTTTATGGCTATCATCGCCGACTTCCACCAGGGATAATTGTCCACAAACTCACTTTCCCTTGTCAGGTCGTTCATGTTGTTTGTATGAGCATAAGTATAGAGTGTTTCCTTGGCACGTTCCTTTAATATATTGAGGAAGTTGCCGTCGTTTTTGAGTATTATGGCATTCTTTAGCTTCTGCGCCCTGTCGGCCTTATCCGAAACGAAACAGAACATGTTTCCGCCCTTTGCAATGTATTCCTGAGGGGTAGTGAATCCGCCGCCCGCGTCGGTGATGATAATGCCGTAGAAGCCCCATTCACCATGGAGTATGCCGTTGATAAGGCTGTCGTACTCGCCTACGCGATGGAACCCGACGCGCGCATTACTGGTCATGGTCGTTGTGGCTCCGCCCTTTACAAATGCACCTTCGAAGGGGCGCAGATATATTTCCCTCAATGCCTGTTCGGTCGCATATACGCCGTAGCTGCCCCTGTTCTCCTCCTGGTCGTTGGCAAACAAATGCTTTATGGCCACGGTGACGCCCTTGCTTTCTGTGCCCTTTACCTGCGCTCCGATGAGCTCGTAGAACAGCACGGAGTCCTCGCTGAGATATTCAAAATTTCTGCCAGAGAAAGGTGTGCGATGCATGTTAGCACCGGGGCCCCACTGCGTGTTGAGTTTTAGGAAGAGGCAGTCCTCGCCAATGAGTTCGCCGCGACGGAGGAACATATCTTCGTTCCATGACGAAGCTGCGAGATTGGGATTGACGTAGCAGTTAGTAAAACTTACGCTGTCTATACCGTCGTCGTTGGTGCCGCCGCCGAAGCCGAGGCGCTTGATAGCGTCAATACCTTTAACATCGATAGTGAGGGATATCAGTTCGTCCATGGTGAGCTGATCTATGAACTTATCCCAGATATTATCGCCGTTTTCATCCACCTCATCGAGCTCTACCCCGAACATTTCGGCAAACATTATGTCGGCGAACTCATCCGTGGTCACCTCGGTGGCCTTGGGCGCGTCGGCGGGCTTTTCGTACATGTCGGTGACCTTCATGTTCGCCGTCAGGCTGAGGTTATACGACTTGGGCCAAGTGCCTTGCCAGTTGCTGCGCGTAAGATAGGTGACGTCTCCTTCGTTCCAATGGTTCCAGTCCATATCCTGCAGGCGGTTGGTTACATCTTCGCCCGTGGCCGATGTTGCGTAAGTTGTTGTATCAAGTTCTTCATGCCAGGTGAACACCTTTTCGACATTGCCGGAAACTACGTTACCTTCGTGGTCGGTCATGCCCGAAGCACCCTTTTGGGCAAGGATGTTATTGAGGGCATCATGAGCGTCATCGCCTATCGAAAGATAGTAGTCACCTTCGCTCAGTATATATGTCTTGGCCTTTGTGTAGTCATAAGAGGCAAGGAAGTACTTATCTACCTCTATTTCCAATGTCTGGGGCGCACCGGGGGCAAGCTCTTCTGTCTTATCGAACGCGACGAGCTGCACTGCCGACTTTTCGACATGGTTTGTCTTTTCATAGTCGTCGTACGGCGTCTGCGCGTATACCTGAACGACCGACTTGCCCGCAACCTTACCCGTATTTGTAACGGTGACGGTAACAGTGAGCGTATCGCCGTTGTCAACGACCTTATCCAGCGTCTGCGTGAACGAAGTGTAGGACAGGCCGTAGCCGAAGGGATAAGTTACCTCGTCGGCATAGTTCCACTTGCCGCCCTGCGATGCATATACACCTGCCGAGCCATCGGCATCGCCCTGACCGAGAATGCAATCCTCGTAGCGCGTTTCATAATACTTATAACCCACATAGATACCTTCGGCATAGATGAGGTTATTGTTATGGTTTCTCTGCGCTGTAACATAATTTTGCATTGCGGGAGCAGAGAGCGAACTTGCGGAGAATGTATCGACCAACTTGCCCGAAGGATTGGCTTCGCCCGTAAGCAGATCGGCGATACCGTAAATACCGCTGTCAACGCCGGGGCCTCCCACCCACATGCAGGCGTCCACATCGTACTCGTCCAGCCAGTCTACTTCCATAATGTTAGAGCTGTTTAAAAGCACGATCACCTTTTTGAAGGTGCCGTCGGCCTTGCACTGCTTTACCATATTGAGGAGATCTCTCTCGTTTTTGGTGAGTGCGAGCATGCTCTGCATGTTGCCGTTGTCGTTATAATTTACCTGCAGATCGTCATTCTCGCCCGCCTCGCGCGAGAGCACTACTATTGCCGCCTCGTTATAGCTTGCGAAAGTACCATTTAAGCTATCATAAGTGGATACGGGAGCCTCGACGACGGAGGTATTCTTTCTTTCTCCGTTTACTGCGGCGAGGGCGTCATAGACGGCCTCGTTTATTACAAAGCCCCTGGAGATGAGCGCGTCCTTTAAAGATATTTTGCCATCCGTGCCGTTGCCGCCCGAGTGAGCGCGGTAATAGGGATGTGCCGCCGCCCAACCTAAAAGCGTTACCTTTTTTATCTGAGTTTCGGTCAGAGGAAGGGCGTTATTGTCGTTCTTTAAAAGGACTGCGCCCTCCTCCATCTCCTGCTCGATAAACGCCTGGGCAGCATCGTTTTTGGCCTTGAGCTCCTCTTGGGTGAACTTGTTTATATTCTCTGCAAATTCGCTTGCGTAGCGGACGGGGCCTTCGCCCTTATCGACCTGCTCGGTAGTTGTGATATTAAGGGCGTCGTTTATGAAACCCTCGTTGCGGAACATGCCCACCGTAAGGCCATTTACCGTGAAAAACAACAGCCCCAGCACCGAGGAAAGGCCCTTGAATAATGTTGCACGTTTCATTACTTTGCTTGTCTCCTCAATATTGTTTTACGCCGCAGGAGTCTGCGTTTCGTGGATATCCTTATCGTTGTCCCATACGGGATAGTTCTTTTCCTTAGTGAGAGAGGTATCGCCGAAAGTCGTATCGGGAGTAAGATATATATCGGCCTGTTCTTTGGTAATAGTTATACTCATAGGGAACATACCCCAATATACGGTGAAGGAATAGCCGCTGTCGGCGTCACCGTTTACGGTTATGGTGCGCTCGTAAGTTTCCATCATGCCGTATGTGGAAGTTACTACAACGCAAAGCTCCTCGCCGTCCCAGCTCCAGTAGCCCTTTGCCGCGACATAGTCCTTATAATCTACCGCCTGAACGCCGCATGCAAAGAAGGAGCCGTCGCCGTACATATAAACGGCGTCACTACCGGTGCTTCTGAAAATGAGCGTCTCGGCGTTGTGGGGATCATTCATGGTGAGCGTGAGAGTATCAGAGAAGGTGTATTCCTTGTCGTCCTTTGTGCCGTTCCACACAACGCTTATCTCGGTATCGCTGCTGTCAAGCGGTTCAGTGATATCCTCGCCGTTTTCGCGGGTAAACGTAAAGCCGTCGACAGCATAGTCCGAAGTGCCGTCGGGATATGTTATCTCGTAAGCGAGATCTGCGCCATCAAAAACTTCTCCCCAGTTGTACTCAACTTTACACGAAGAGATCTGTTCTGCCTCAATGGTAGTGGCTCCGCCGTTACCGCCCTCTTCAGCGGGATCGCCGCAGCCCGCCAGGGCGGCAGCCGTGCCCAACATTGCCGCAACAACGGCAACAACGCCAATTTTCTTTAAGAGTTTCATTTCAACTCTCCTCCTGAAAAAATATTTTACCGGCATCCCTGCCGACGGGAAAAGCATAAAATAAAAGGGACATTCTGTAAATGAGAATGTCCCGATATGTATGAAATTTGTCGTATCCGTTCAATTTAAGTTAAAAATTCTCAATCAGTCTCTCTGCGGACAGGGAAGAGAATACTGACTCTGAACAAGCCTTTCTCCGCATTACAGGAAAAAACCCCGCCATACTTTTCGGCTATCATCTTTATGCTCTTTAATCCGTAGCCGTGGTACCCCGCCTCTCCCCTTTTAGAAGTCTGCGGCAAGCCTTCCTTTATCTTTACTTCGGCCGAACAGGTATTTTCGACGCACACGAATATCTGCCCCGCCACGGGGCGGATATTTAAATTGATGTTGCGGTTGCCCTCTTCGGCCTTTTCAGCCGCCTCGACGGCGTTCTCCAAAATATTGCCGAAGAGCGCGCACATGTCAGTTGCATTTATAAAGTCCAATTCCGAAGCGTCGGCAAGCACCGTTAAAGTTATGCTGTGCGCCGAGCAATAGAGGCTTCTTTCGGCAATGAGAGTATCGATGATATCGTTACCCGTCTTAACCGTGGTATCGTAAATATTTACCGCTTCGGAAAGCGACGAAAGATCTATGCCGCTGCGCGCGCCCGCCGCGGCTATGAAATGCTTTATATCGTGACACTTTATGCTTACAAGTTCCATATCCTGCTGGTAAAATAAAGTAGAATCGTACCATGAATGTTGCATAGTTTGCTTTCCTTGTTTGTTGCATTTGTGA
>CALVRO010000018.1 GCA_944358655.1 uncultured Clostridia bacterium
TATCTTTTTGGCCAGCTCGTCGGTGACGAACTCGTTCATGTGAACGAGTATCTCGCCCGTGGAGGGGTCGACTACGTCCTCGGCGACGAACCTGCCCTGTATCCTGTCCTCGAGATTTTCGATGACTTCGCCGTTGGGGCCTATTATTGCCTTAACGGTCATGCCGCGCGGCTTTTTGCTGCCGGCCATGCAGTCCTCCTCGCGCACGATGACGTCCTGAGCGACGTCGACGAGGCGGCGGGTGAGGTAGCCCGAGTCGGCCGTCTTGAGCGCCGTATCGGCGAGGCCCTTACGGCCGCCGTGCGAGGAGATGAAGTACTCGAGAACGGACAGGCCCTGCCTGAAGCACGATTTGACGGGAACTTCTATCTTTTTGCCCTGAGGATTGACCATCAGGCCGCGCATGCCCGAGAGCTGCTTCATCTGGTCGATGGAGCCGCGGGCGCCCGAGTTTGCCATCATCCATATGTGGTTGAACTTGTCGAGCGACTTCTTCAGAGCTTCGGTTACGGCGTCGGTGGCCTCGTCCCACGCGTTGATGACGGCGTTGTAGCGCTCCTCTTCGCGCAGCAGGCCGCGCTGGAACTTGCGCTCTATCTGCGACACCTTCTTTTCGGTTTCTGCGACTATCTCCTTCTTTGCTTCGGGGATGTGCATGTCGAATACCGAGGTGGTGATGGCGCCGACGGTAGAATACTTATAGCCGAGCGATTTGATCTTATCGAGCACGTCGGCCGCCTTGGGTGCGCCGCCCGTCTTGAAGGCGCGGTCGACTATGCTGCCGAGGTGCTTTTTGCCGACGGCGACGGCGCCCTTCAGGAACTCGTAGGATATCTCGTACTTGAGGTAGTCCTCGGGCTTTTCGCGCTTGACGAAGCCGAGATCCTGGGGCATCTGATTGTTGAAGATTATGCGGCCGACGGTGGTCTTTACCGTGCCCTGAACGGTCTGTCCGTTGTAGGGCGAGGCGGGGTCGTTGATGGTTACGGTGCGGCGGACGTAAACTTCGTCCTGCATGTGCACATACTTGGTCTGGTAGGCCATCATGACCTCATCCTCGGAGATATACGCGCCGGGGATATACTTTTCGGCGCCCTCCTCTCCTTCGGCGCACTCGTAGTACCTGTCGCCGCCCCAGCGGTAGTACTTGCCCTCCTCCCTTCTGACTATGGTGAGGTAGTAGGCGCCGAGTACCATGTCCTGCGCGGGCTGCATGACGGGCTTGCCGTCGGACAGCTTTAAGATGTTGTTGCACGACAGCATCAGAAAGCGCGCTTCGGCCTGCGCTTCGATGGAGAGCGGAACGTGGACGGCCATCTGGTCGCCGTCGAAGTCGGCGTTGAACGCCGTGCAGACGAGGGGATGGATCTTTATAGCCCTGCCCTCTATGAGGACGGGTTCGAAGGCCTGTATGGACAGGCGGTGGAGCGTGGGTGCGCGGTTGAGAAGGACGGGGTGGTCTTTGATGACCTCTTCGAGCACGTCCCATACGAAGGGCTTGGCCTTTTCTACCGTGCGCTTGGCGCTCTTTATGTTGTGGCACTGGCCGCTTTCGACCAGCTTTTTCATTACGAAGGGCTTGAACAGCTCTATGGCCATCTCCTTGGGGAGGCCGCACTGGTAGAGCTTGAGTTCGGGGCCGACGACTATTACCGAACGGCCCGAATAGTCGACGCGCTTGCCTAAAAGGTTCTGACGGAAACGGCCCTGCTTGCCGCGGAGCATGCCCGAGAGCGACTTGAGCTCGCGGTTGGAGGGGCCCGAAACGGCCCTGCCGCGCTTGCCGTTATCGATGAGGGCGTCGACCGCCTCCTGCAGCATGCGCTTTTCGTTTTTGACTATCATGTCGGGAGCGCCCAGCTCCATCATGCGCTTTAAGCGGTTGTTGCGGTTGATGACCCTGCGGTAGAGGTCGTTGAGGTCGGAGGAGGCGAACCTGCCGCCGTCGAGCTGTACCATGGGGCGAAGGTCGGGCGGGAGGACGGGAAGGACGGTGAGTATCATCCACTCGGGGCGGTTGCCGCTCTTGCGGAAGGCTTCGAGTATCTCTATCCTCTTTATGGCCTTTACCTTCTTTTGGCTGGCCGTCGATTTTTCAATGACGGCGCGGGTGGCTTCGCACTCCTTTTCGAGGTCGACGGCCATCAGCAGTTCGCGTATGGCCTCGGCGCCCATGCCCACTTTGAGGCCCGTTTTGGAGGAGTCGCCGTACTGTTCCTCTATCTCGCGCAGTTCCTTGTCGTTGATGACCTGCTTGTATTCGAGGGTGGGTATGCTGCCCGGATCGATGACTACATAGGAGGCGAAGTAGATGACCTGCTCGAGGCTCTTGGGCGACATGTCGAGGATAAGGCCTATCCTTGAGGGCACGCCGCGGAAGTACCATATGTGCGACACGGGCGCGGCGAGCTCGATATGGCCCATGCGCTCCCTTCTTACCTTGGAGCGGGTGACCTCTACGCCGCACTTTTCGCAGATGACGCCCTTGTAGCGTATGCGCTTGTACTTGCCGCAGTGGCACTCCCAGTCCTTCATCGGGCCGAAGATGCGCTCGCAGAACAGGCCGTCGCGCTCGGGTTTTTGCGTTCTGTAGTTTATGGTTTCAGGCTTTGTCACTTCGCCCTTGGAAAGACTTCTTATCTTTTCGGGAGAGGCAACGCCGATCTTGATGGAACAAAAATCGTTTAATTCAAACATCTATATGACCTCCCTTTACTGCTTGTCGTCCTCGTCGTCCTCGCCTTCGGCGTCCTTGTCGTCCTCGTCGTCCTCGTCGTCGGAGGTATCGAAGAGGGTGTACTTGTCGCCGAGGTCATCGTCGTCGCCGAAATCGTCGACGTCGTCGTCTGTGAAGAGCTCCTTGGAGGCGAAGCCGTCGTCCTCGTCGTCGCTGTCGAAGAGCTGGAAGCCGTCGAGGTCTTCCTCGTCCTCCTCCGTTGCGACTGCGGGGCCGAGCTCGAACTCCTCTTCGGGAACGGCGCTCTCGCGCTCCTCCGACTCGCGGGCGTGGGCGGTGGGAATGGCCTCGTCCTCGTCGTCGAGTTCGCGGATGATGAGCTCCTCGCCGCTCTCGGTGAGCACTTTGACGTCGAGCGCGAGCGACTGAAGCTCCTTTAAGAGCACTTTGAAGGCTTCGGGGATGCCGGGTTCGGAGATGTTGTTGCCCTTGACTATGGACTCGTACGTCTTTACGCGGCCGACGATGTCGTCCGACTTGACGGTGAGTATCTCCTGAAGGATGTGAGCGGCGCCGTAGGCTTCGAGCGCCCACACCTCCATTTCGCCGAAGCGCTGGCCGCCGAACTGGGCCTTGCCGCCGAGGGGCTGCTGGGTGACCAGACTGTAGGGGCCTATCGAACGGGCGTGGATCTTGTCGTCGACGAGGTGGATGAGCTTGATCATGTACTGCACGCCGACGGTGACCCTGTTTTCGAAGGGTTCGCCCGTGCGGCCGTCGTATACCTGTATCTTGCCGTCGACTTTGCCTTCGGGGTTGACTATGTTGTTTTCAAGGAAGAGCTGTTTAATGTCCTGCTCGGTGGCGCCGTCGAATACGGGCGTGGCTATCTTCCAGCCGAGCTGTTTGCAGACGAGGCCGAGGTGCACTTCGAGCACCTGACCTATGTTCATTCGCGAGGGAACGCCCAGAGGGTTCAGAACTATCTGCAGGGGCGTGCCGTCGGCGAGGAAGGGCATGTCGGCCTGGGGCAGCACGCGCGAAATTACGCCTTTATTGCCGTGTCGGCCGGCCATTTTGTCGCCCACCTGCACCTTGCGCTTCTGCGCGATATATACGCGCACGAGCTTGTTGACGCCGGGGGAGAGTTCGTCCTTGTTCTCGCGGGTGAACACCTTTACGTCGACGACTATGCCGCCTTCGCCGTGGGGGACTTTGAGGGAGGTATCCCTTACTTCCCTCGCCTTTTCGCCGAAGATGGCGCGCAGCAGGCGCTCTTCGGGGGTCAGTTCGGCCTCGCCCTTGGGGGTGACCTTGCCGACGAGTATGTCGCCCGTGGTGACTTCGGCGCCTATGCGGATGATGCCGTTTTCGTCGAGATCCTTCAACGCGTCCTCGGACACGTTGGGGATGTCGCGCGTGATCTCCTCCTCGCCGAGCTTGGTGTCGCGGGCTTCGGTTTCGTGCTCCTCGATATGGATGGAGGTGAACACGTCGTCCTGAACGAGCTTTTCGGAGATGAGGATGGCGTCCTCGTAGTTGTAGCCCTCCCACTCCATGTAGCCGATGAGGATGTTCTTGCCGAGGGCGAGCTCGCCGTTGTTGGTGGCGGGGCCGTCGGCTATTATTTCGCCCTCCTCAACTCTGTCGCCCGTGTTGACTATGGGACGCTGGTTGAGGCAGGTGTTCTGGTTGGAGCGCTCGAACTTCTTTAATTTGTATTCGGCGACGAAGCCGTCCTCCTCCTTTATCTTTATGAGGTCGGAGGCGCAGCCGACTACCACGCCGGCCTTCTTGGCGCGCACTATAACGCCCGAGTCGCGGGCGATGGCGCCCTCGATGCCCGTGGCGACGATGGCCGATTCGGTCTTCATGAGGGGAACGGCCTGGCGCTGCATGTTGGAGCCCATCAGGGCGCGGTTGGTATCGTCGTTTTCAAGGAAGGGTATGAGCGCCGTGGCGACGGATACGAGCTGCTTGGGCGAGACGTCCATGTAGTCTATCCTGTCGGGGGCGAGCTCGGTTATAACGTCCATGTGGCGGCAGCCGACGTGGGTGTTGACGAAGTGGTTGTTCTCGTCGAGGGGCTCGTTGGCCTGCGCGACGGTGTGTTTGTCCTCTTCGTCGGCCGTCATGTAGTCGACGACGTCGGTGACGGTGGCCACGCCGTTTTCATCCTTTACCACCCTGCGGTAGGGCGACATGATGAAGCCGTACTCGTTGACCTTGGAGAAGGTGGCCAGCGAGGAGATGAGGCCTATGTTCTGGCCTTCGGGGGTCTCTATGGGGCACAGGCGGCCGTAGTGGGTGTAGTGGACGTCGCGCACCTCGAACGTCGCCCTGTCGCGGTTGAGGCCGCCGGGGCCGAGGGCGGACAGCTTGCGCTTGTGCGTCAGCTCGGCGGCGGGGTTGGTCTGATCCATGAACTGCGACAGCTGCGAGGAGCCGAAGAATTCGCGGATGACGGCCGATACGGGCCTGACGTTGACGAGGCCGGAGGGCGTTACCTCCATTGCGTCCTGCGTGGCCATGCGCTCCTTTATGAGCTTTTCGAGGCGGGAGATGCCTATGCGAAGCTGGTTTGTGAGCAGCTCGCCCACCGAGCGCACGCGGCGGTTGCCGAGGTGGTCGATATTGTCTATCGTGCCTATGCCGTACTGCAGGTCGATATTGGTGGAGATGGCGGCGACAATGTCGTCGACGGTGATGTGCTTGTGGTTGAGCTTTTCGACAACGGGCTTGATGGCCTTTCTCTCGTCGGGGTCGAGCTCGGTCTTGTCGCTCTCGAGCAGCATGTTGAATACCTTGCAGGCCTCAACAAACTTTATGCGCTGCTCTCTGCGGCGCTCCCTGTTCTTCTTCTCCTCGGGCTTTTCGTCGTCGGAGGCGGGGATCTCCTCGCAGTAGTGGACGGCGTTGATGCGGTCGACGTACTTTTCGGCAACCTGCTCGCAGGTCTGCGTTGCGCACTCGGCGGCGAGCTCCTTCATGAAGAGGAAGTTGGGGAAGTATATTGTGGGCAGCAGCCCGAACATTTTGGGGTTCTTATCGGACACCGCCTTGAAGTTGACGGTGTTGTTGGCTATTATCTTGTGCTTTATCTGACCCTGAACGGGGTCGTTTACCCATACGAACACCTCGTTGACGCCGGCGTCCTGTATCTCGAAGGCCTGTTCGTCGCCCGAGATCACGTCGCCCGCGTGGGCCATTATCTCGCCCGTCTGAGGGTTGACGACGTCCTCTGCCAGCTTGCAGCCGGGCAGACGGTAGGCGAGGTTGAGCTTTTTGTTGAACTTATACCTGCCGACCTTGACTACGTCGTACCTTCTGGGATCGAAGAAGAGGTTGTTGAGGTGCTGCTTGACCGAAGCTTCGGTGGGCACCTCGCCGGGACGCAGACGGCGGTACAGCTCGATGAGGCCGTCGCTCTCCGACTTGGTGGTGTCCTTGGCGATGGTGTTTTCCATCATCTTGTCGTCGGCGAAGAGGTTCAAAATGGCCCTGTCCGAACCGAAACCGAGGGCACGCAGGAGCACGGTGGCGCAGATCTTGCGCTTTCTGTCGACGTGTACCCACAGTACGCCCTGCGCGTCCTGCTCGAATTCGAGCCACGCGCCGCGGTTGGGGATGACGGTAGTGCCGAACATCTCCTTGCCCGTCCTGTCCACTTCCTTTGCGTTGTACGCGCCCGGCGAACGAACGAGCTGCGAAACTATAACACGCTCGGCGCCGTTGATGATGAACGAGCCCGAATCGGTCATCAGGGGGAATTCGCCCATAAAGACGTCCTGATCGATGACCTCGTCCTTGACCTTGTTTACAAGCCTGACTTTGACGTGCATGGGAAGCGCGTAGGTGGCGTCGCGGTTGCGGCACTCCTTTTCGTCGTACTTGGGCTTGTCGTCGAACCAATGGTCGAGGAAATAGAGCTCGTAGTGGTCGGAATAGTCGGTTATCGGCGAGAAATCTTCAAAGACTTCGCTTATGCCCTCGTTGATAAAGGTGGCATAGCTTGACTTTTGGATCTCAACGAGGTCGGGTATTTCGATGACTTCGTTGATCTTGCCGAACTTACGTCTTTCCGTTTTGCCATACTTGTGAACGGGTAAATTCATTAAAGTTTTGTGCTCCTTTAAATTTTTTCTATTTCACAATCGGCGATTATGCGTGTATATCTTTTCAACGCAAACAATGCGAAAGTTACAAAATGGGACTGTTAACGCAAATTGTGCATTAGAGGCCATGCACCAATTTGCCGTTAGTTGAGGGCGCTGCCCTCGCGGGCGCAATCTTTATATCGCCCTACAGTTATAAAATTGCGCCCGCTTCACCTGCTGAGGTTGCTTGCGCAACAAATGTGGTCGCGCTTAACGGCGGAATAAATCCGCCTTGCGCACGTTAAAAATTTTAATTAACGTAAGTTGTACACTTGCGGCGCGTACCAACTCCAACGGGAGAGCATGTCATTTCGAGCGCAGCCGAGAAATCTCCCCGGTTACTCTTCAGATACACTTTTACCACAGCTTCCCCGTCGCTGTCGCAACGAGATGCCTCGGCAACGCGCGCACACGTTCGGTCTTTCTCCAACTCTCTCGGCGCGCTGCTCGGCATGACAGGGGATGGGATAAAGGCGCGCCACGCACCAACTCCAACGGGAGAGCGTGTCATTTCGAGCGTAGCCGAGAAATCTCACCGTGTACCGCTTCAGATACACTTTTACCACAGCTTCCCCGTCGCTGTCGCGACGGACAAAAGGAAAGGCTATAACGCCGTTAAAAAAATTTTACAGAGGCCACTTGACAAACTTAAGAAAAATTTTCACTTCCGCGCTGCGGGAAATTTGCCGTTATGGCTTTACAAAAGGGGCGAAATATATTATAATCTATAATATAAGCGCAGCCTCCGCTCCCCCTTTCACGGGGCTACGCGCACTCCCTTAAATTGTTTAAAAAACGCAAAAATGGGCATAGTGCGCATTGTAATACATTATATTATTATAATTGCGACTCAAAGCAAAGTCAAGCGGTTTGGCGGACATTGATGATTTTTTAATTGTTTTTTCGGAAAATAAGTTATGGACAGCATGAGAATAGACAAATTTTTGAAGGTTTCGCGCATTTTAAAGAGGCGCACGGTGGCGCAGGAGGCCTGCGCGGGCGGCAAGGTGGCCGTAAACGGCAGGGACGCAAAGCCCTCGCATCAGGTCAAGCCCGGCGACGTGGTGGAGATAACCTACGCTACGGGCACGCTGAAATTCAGAGTTTTAGCGATAAAGCAGACGACAAAGAAGGACGAGTCCAACTCGCTCTACGAAATAATTTAAGTATTTGAGGCGCGCCACCTCCCCTACCCTCCTTGTCATGCTGAGCAGCGCTCACTATGCCCCGTTTGTCATACTGAGCAGCGCACCCAACAAGCAGGTTTCCTTATAAGGTTGGAGTGCGCGTCGCCGAATGTATCTCGGAGGCGTAAGCCGACGGACAAACGGGGCAACATGCCACACTTTGGCTCCCCGTCGCCATGGGGAGCTGGCGGCAATTTATTGCCGACCGAGGGGCGTTCTTTTAAATTCTACCTCAACGCGGCGACTTTGTCGCCGCATATCGAGGCCGCGACGAGTCGCGGCAATATCGAGCCCCGAACGGGGCATATCGAATTGACGTAGGCAATATATCGACATTTTGGATCCTTCGCTGTCGCTCAGGATGACAATAGGGAATAAATATTAGGATTATCGCCCCCTCCGTCTGCGCACTCCCGTGTGCAGACACCTCCCCATAACGACGGGGAGGCATAATGCGGTAAAAAAAGTATCTGAAGTGGAACCGGGGAGATTTCTCCGTTTCGCTCGTTACACTCGCTACAGTCGAAATGACAGGCTCTACCCGAGGGGGCGGGGCACCGCCTCCCCCTGTCATGCCGAGCAGCGGCGAGCGGGTAATGACATACCGCTCCCTTGTGACGAGCATACATAATTCAAAGGTCTTATATGATGTACAAAATTTTACTTTCCAAACTCAGGGAGGCCGTTGTTTCGGTGGCGCCCGTGGCAGTTATCGTGCTGATAATCTCGCTGACGCCCGCCGCCAACCTTACGGGAACCGAGATAGCCGCCTTTTCGATCTCGGCCGTGGCGCTCATCATAGGCATAGCCCTGTTCAACCTCGGCGCCGACCTCGCCATGACGCCCATGGGCGAATACATGGGCTCGGGCCTGACAAAATCCAAAAAGATATGGCTGCTTGTGGCCGTGTGCTTTGTGATGGGTCTGCTTATAACCATTGCCGAGCCCGACCTCACCGTGCTGGCCAATCAGGTAAAGGACATCATGCCCGGCGGCGAGGCGGCGGGGCGCATGCTGCTGATAGTCACCGTCGGCGTGGGCGTGGGCATCTTTCTTGTGGTGGCCGTGCTCAAAATACTCTTCCACAGAGACCTTTCGATGCTGATAATGTTCTTCTACCTCATGCTCTTTGCCGTGTGCGCCGTGATGGCCGAGCAGGGCAAATTCGAGCTCATCCCCCTCTCCTTCGACTCGGGCGGGGTGACTACGGGGCCCATAACCGTACCCTTTATCATGGCGCTGGGCGTGGGCATTGCGGCCACCGTGGGCGGAAGAAACGCCAACGAGAACTCGTTCGGCCTCGTGGCGCTGTGCTCGGTGGGGCCGATAATCGCCGTTATGGTGCTCTGCCTCGCTTCGCAGGGCGATTTGGCCTCGTACGACACTTCGATTTACGATATCTCGCACATACTCACGGCCCAAGGCTTTGCCGAAGTTGTGGGGGGCAAGTTCAAGGACGTGGCCATTGCCCTTGCGATGATAGCCGTATTTTTCGTAATACTGCAGATAACCGTTTTGAAGCTGCCCAAAAAGAAGCTCATTCAGATAGCCATAGGCATAGCCTACACCTACTTCGGGCTGGTGATATTCCTCACCGCCGTCGAGGCGGGGTTCATGCCCATAGGCTTTAAGATAGGCGAGGAGCTGGCCTCGTTCTCGCAGCCGCTGCTTGTGGTGTTCGCCTTTATCTTAGGACTCGTGGTGGTGCTGGCCGAGCCCGCCGTGCACGTTTTAAACAAGCAGGTAGAAGAGATAACGGGCGGGGGCGTTAAAAAGGCCGAGATGATGATAGCTCTTTCGGTTGCCGTGGGCATATCCATATGCCTTTCGGTGATAAGGATGATATACGGCTTTTCCATACTCTACTACCTGATACCCGGATATCTCATTTCGCTGGGGCTTTCGTTCTTTGTTCCCAAGATATACACGGCGATAGCCTTCGACTCGGGCGGGGTGGCCAGCGGGCCGCTGACTTCGAGTTTTATACTGCCCCTTGTGATAGGCGCGTGCGAGGCGGCGAGCGGAAACGCCAACATTTACAGCCTCGCCTTCGGCGTGGTGGCCATGGTGGCCATGACGCCTCTCATCACCATTCAGCTTTTGGGCTTTAAGGCCGTGACCGCCTCCAAGGTGCGCGAGAAGATAACCTTGAGGCGCATACTCGCCGCCGACGACGAGCAGATAATCTACTTTAAATGAGGAGGGCGACATGGAGGAAATTACAAAGAGACGCCGCAGGACGCCGAGAAGGCAGCCGCAGGCGGGCAACACCATAACCAACAATCCCCTTAAACTGCTTGTCACCGTGGTGGACAGGCCCAAGACGGAGTTCTACGCCGACCTCATACAGTCGTTCGACGTCAACCTGCAGACGGTGGTTCTGGCCAAGGGCACGGCCGACGACAACATGCTGAGGTACCTCGGCCTGACCGACTCCAAAAAGAGCGTCATATTTTCGGTGATAGGCGCGGCACGGCTGCCCGCCGCGCTGGAGGCGCTTGAGGATAAATTCCGCACTGTGAAAAACGGCAAGGGCATCGCCTTTACCATACCCCTTTCGAGCGTGATAGGCACGCTGATATACGGATTTTTGAGCAACAACCGCTCGGTTGTGAAGGAGAAATGACATGGCGGCATACGAAGTTATTTTCTGCATAGTAAACGACGGATTTTCGGACGTGGTGATGGACGCCGCCCGCGAGGCGGGCGCCCGCGGCGGCACGGTAATGCACGCGCGCGGCACGGCCAACAGGGAGGCCGAAAAGTTCTTCGGCATCTCCGTTCAGCCCGAAAAGGAGATAGTTATGATACTCGTCCCCGCCGAGATAAAGGACGACGTGCTGCGCGCGCTCTACCGCGAAGCGGGGCTCAAGACGGACGGACAGGGCATAGCCTTTGCCATGCCCGTTGACGACGCCGTGGGCGTGGGCGGCGAACAGCCCGCCGGGGACGACGAAAAGTGAGAGTGAGCGCCGTTATATGCGCGGCGGGACGGGGCGAACGGGCGGGCTTCAACAAAAACAAGCTGCTTGCACCCCTGAGCGGCGCGCCCGCGCTCTACCACACCCTTAAGGCCTTCCGCCTGCCCTGCATACAGCAGGTTGTCGTGGCGTGTTCGGCCGAGGATATGGCCGAGATAACGGCGCTGTGCGCGCCATTCGGCTACGACTGCGTGTTGGGGGGAGCGACGAGGACGGACAGCGTTTCCGCCGCCTTAAAGGCGTGCGACGGCGACATCGTGCTCATACACGACGGCGCCCGTCCCTTTGTTTCGCGGGAGGTGATAGAGGGCTGCATAGCCTGCGCCGCGCGCAGCGGCTCGGCGATCTGCGCCCTGCCCGTGACGGACACAATAGCCCTTTCGGAGGGCGGTGAGATAGCCGAAGTGCCCGCAAGGAGCGCCCTCTTCTCCCTGCAGACCCCGCAGGGCTTTGTCAGGGAGAGGATAGTAAAGGCTTACGAGCGCGCGGCGGGCGACGGGCGCACATACACCGACGACAGCGCCGTCTATGCGCGGTATATAGGCAGGCCCGCGCTGTGCGAGGGCAGCCGCGACAACATTAAACTTACATTTAAAAGCGACTTCGCCCAAACATATCCCCCGCTCGACACCGCCCCGGGACAGGCGGCGGGCATAGGCGTGGACGTACACGCCTTCGGCCCCGGCGACCACGTTACGCTGTGCGGCGTGAACATACCGCACGACAGGGGCCTCGTAGCGCACAGCGACGGCGACGTTGCCGTGCACGCGCTGATGGACGCGCTGCTGTCGGCGGCGGGCATGGAGGACATAGGCCACCTCTTCCCCGACACCGACCCCGCATATAGCGGCGCGAACAGCATGGCCCTGCTTGAAAGGGTCACGGGCCTCATCCGCTCGCGCGGGTGGGCGCCGCTCAACGCAAGCATTACGATACGCGCCGAAAAGCCGCGCATTGCCCCCCACATATGCGCCATGAAAGGCAATATCGCCTCGGCTTTGGGCATAGACGGCGGGCGCGTGGGCGTCAGCGCGGGCACCTGCGAAAAGTTGGGTTTTGTGGGCGAGGGGCTGGGCATTGAGTGCGCGGCCGCCGTGCTTCTGGAGAAAATATAATGGCAAAGACCAACACAATATTCGTGTGCGCCGAGTGCGGCGCCACCAGCCCGAGGTGGCTGGGCAGGTGCCCCTCGTGCGGCAAATTCAATACCATGGCCGAGGAGGCCGTAAAAGAGAACAGGCCCGATAAGGGCGCGCGGGGCGCGGCCGCAGCCGCGCCCCGCGCGCGCAAACTTTCCTCCGTCACCTTCGAGAGGTACGACCGCACTTTAAGCGGCATATCCGAATTCGACAACGTGCTGGGCGGGGGCATTGTGGCGGGCTCGCTCGTCCTTCTGGGCGGCGACCCGGGCATAGGCAAGTCCACACTGCTCACCCAGATAGCCGCGCACCTCTCCCTTTCACACAAGGTGCTGTACTTTTCGGCCGAGGAGAGCTGCTCGCAGGTAAAGATGCGCGCCGAGCGGCTGGGACTGGAGAGCGAAAACTTTTACATAGTGAACAACACCTGCATAGACGATTTAGAGGGCGAGCTCGACGGCGTGGAGTTCTGCATAATTGACTCCATTCAGGCCGTGTACACCGACGACCTCTCCTCCTCTTCGGGCTCGGTGGGACAGGTGAGGGAGTGCGCCACAAAGCTCATGCGCATAGCCAAGGGGCGGGGCGTCACCTTCTTTATAGTAGGACACGTCACCAAGGAGGGCGCGCTGGCAGGGCCCAAGGTGCTCGAGCACATAATGGACACCGTGCTCTACTTCGAGGGCGAAAATCAGGAAAATTTCCGCATACTTCGCGCCGTTAAAAACAGGTTCGGAAACGTTTCCGAAGTGGGCGTGTTCGAGATGACCGACCACGGCATTGTGGCCGTTACCGACTATTCGGGCATATTCCTTTCGGAGAGCCGCGGGCAGGAGGCGGGGTGCGCCGTCACTCCCGCCGAGACGGGCAACCGCTGCATGAACGTGGAGATACAGACGCTCATCTCCAAGACCTCCTTCGGCCAGCCGAGGCGCATGCCGCTTGGAATTGACTACAACAAGCTTGTGCTGCTTTTAGCCGTGCTGGAAAAGAGGTGCTCGATGCCGTTTTGGTCGCAGGACGTGTATATCAACGTTATGGGCGGCATAAAACTTTCGGAGCCGGCGTGCGATCTGGCCGTGTGCGCGGCGCTGGCCTCGGCGCACAGGGACGAGCCCATAGACAAGTACACCGCCGTTTTCGGCGAGGTGGGCCTGACGGGCGAGGTGAGGGCGGTGAGCTGCGCCGAAAAGCGCGTGGCCGAGTGCGTGAAGATGGGCTTTAAGCGCGTGGTGCTGCCCGCAAAGAACATGAAGTCGGTGGCAAAATACGCCGACAAGATAAACATTGTGCCCGTGCTGTATGTAAACTCCATGATAAAGGCGCTGTTCAGGGGAGGAGAGAGATAAAATCCCCTTTCCCTCCCGTTTAACGGGATCAAAGGCGGCGGGGCCGCAGGCAAAAGCCTGCGGCCCCGCCGATAAAATATGCACAAAACGTGAATACCGACGAAAATTTTTTTGCCGTACCCCTTGACGAACGCAAAATGCGTGGTATAATATTAGTGATACAGGGCGAAAGATGCAACTAAGCCTTCTTGCACCCTGCAGCGAGGGCGGCCCCGTCCGCCCGAAGGAGAACTATATATGATAGTAACCGTTTCACGTCAGTTCGGCAGCGGCGGCAGGGAAGTGGGCAAGCGCCTTGCCGACGAGCTCGGCCTGCAATACTACGACAAGGAGCTCGTTGAGGAGATAGCCAACCACACCGACCTCAACGAGGGGTACGTTGCCTCCGTGCTGGAGAACGGCGGGTTCAAGCACTACGCCTTCACCTTCGGCAGGAGCATGCCCTTCGTCTCCCCCACCCCCGCGCCCGTCACCGACGTTTTGGTGGCGCAGCAGAAGATAATCAAAGCCATTGCAAAGAGGGGCAACTGCCTGATAGTCGGCCGCTCGGCGGACGTTATACTTAAGGACTTCAGGCCCTTCCGCATATTTGTGTACGCCGACAACGCCGAAAAGATAGAGCGCTGCCGCGCCCGCGCCGCCGAGGGCGAGAACTACACCGATAAACAGCTGATAAAACAGTTCAAGGAGATAGACGGCGGCAGAAAAAAGCTGCACGACCTGTTGGGCACCTACCCGTGGGGCGACAAGGCGGGGTACGACCTCATGCTCAACACCACCAACATAGACATAAAAAAGATAATACCAGCCCTTGCCGAATACATTAAAAATTCAACCAAATAAAATTTCTTAAGTTGCGGCGGCGCGCCTTTACGGCGCGCCGCCTTTTTTTGCGCCCGCGCGAAATAAAAATAGGGCCCGCAGAAAAATTCTGCGGGCCGAAGGTTGAGGGCAAAAACCTCTTTACTTCTTCTTTTTCTTCTTTTTCTTTTTGTCCTTGTCCTTATCTTTATCCTTGTCCTTATCCTTGCCGTCCTTTTTGGACTTGACGGGGGGTTCGTAGTCGTCCTCGTCGTTCCAAGCAGTGAACGCGGGTCTTGCGGGAATGGTGCGCGGGGCGGGCCTTGCGGCGACGGGTGCGGTGTACTCCTCCTCCATAACTACGCCGTCGGCGGAGTCGTCGAAGCTGTTGCCGTTGCGCACCACGAAGCCGTTTTCGCACCTGATGAAGAGCAGCTTGTCGCCCGTGGTGACGCCGAGCTCCTCGCGCACGGCTTTGGGTATTGTTATCTGGCCCTTGGAAGTCAGTTTTGCTATTTCCATTTTATCCTCCGTATGGGAAAATACGTTAAGTAATTCCTTACTTTTCTTACATTATATCATAAAATACGCCGTTGTCAAGCGTTTGGCGAAAGATTTTCCCGACAATATGACATTTAAGGCAATCATTACCTTTTTGCCCCGCGAATAAAAGGCGGCAAGTTGCCCAACTTAATTGTGCGGAGGGCGGCGAAGCCGAAGTTAAAAAAGCTTGCCCGCGCCTTTAAAAGGGCATTGAGGGCAGGCCAAAAAACACAAGTTCCCGCCCGCCGGAAGGGCCGCCAGAAGGCGCGCGCACATGCGCACCCGAGGCGGACTTAAAGGAGGTTTGGCTTTGAAAAAGACAGAAAATCCCAAAACCAAGGGCTGCGGCAACGGCAAAAGCAAGAGCTGCGGCAACAAAAGCGCCAAGGACTGCAAGTAAGTTTTCGTCCCCGCGCTACGACCCCGAGGGGAGCTATACCGGCGTATGTGAGGACGGGCACGAACTGCCCGTGCAGGACGCCGACGACCTTTAAATTGCTCCCATAAAATTCGATGCGGGGTCGGGCGGCGGCAAAACGCAAGTTTTGCCGCCGCCTTACATAGGTAAGGCAATCTATACTCTGCCTTACCGCATATAAAAGCGCCGCCGCGGCAAATCTTGCCGCGGCGGCGCGCACTTTATAATTTAATTTTTTCCGCAGTGGCCGCCGCAGTCGTGCGAGGAATGGTCGGAGCAGCTGTGGCCCTCGCCGTGTTCGCCGTCGTGGTGGTCGCAGCGCACGTCGGGGTCGTAGCCGAGCTCGCCCTTTAAAAGCGCCTCCACGGCCCCGTCGGCGCTGCCCTGCACTCCGCCGTAGAGCGTTATGCCCTCCTCGGCGAGAGCGGCCCGTGCTCCTCCGCCTATGCCGCCGCAGATGAGGACATCAACGCCCTCACCCTTTAAAAAGCCTGCCAGCGCGCCGTGGCCCGCGCCGAGAGTGTTTACAACGCGCGAGGAAATAATTTTGCCCTCCTCCACATTGTAGACCTTGAACTGTTCGGTGTGGCCGAAGTGCTGAAAGATAAGACCGTTGTCGTAAGTTACCGCAATTTTCATTTTATACACCTCTTTTCCGTGCCCCTGCGGGCGCAACTATAATATAATTTAGAAAATATTATTTATAAAGTCCTCGGGGTCGAAGAGCTCGATATCTTCAAGCTTTTCGCCGACGCCCGCGAACATTACGGGGATGCCCAGCTCGGAGCACAGCGAGATGACGAAACCGCCCTTTGCAGTGCCGTCGAGCTTGGTTAAAACTATACCGTCGAGCTCGACGGCCTCGTCGAACACGCGCGCCTGATTGACGGCGTTGTGGCCCGTTGTGGCGTCGAGCACTAAAAGTTTATAGAAGTTGGCTTCGGGATAGTCGCGCTTGACCACCCTATCCATCTTTTTGAGCTCCTCCATAAGATTGGCCTTGACGTGAAGGCGGCCGGCCGTGTCGATGATGACTACGTCGGTGCCCCTTGCCTTGGCCGAGGACAGCGCGTCGAACACTACGGCCGAGGGGTCGCTTCCCTCCTCGTGCTTGACTATCCTGACCTTGGCCCTCTCCGCCCATATGGCGAGCTGGTCGCTTGCGGCGGCGCGGAAGGTGTCAGCGGCGGCGACGGTGACCGTCTTTTTGCGGGCGAGGAACCAGTTGGCAAGCTTGCCGACGGTGGTGGTCTTGCCCACGCCGTTTACACCCACCAGCATTATCACGGCGGGATATTTTATGTCGGGCACTTCGGCCTCGGTCAGTTTTTCCTCGAGGACGTCCTTTAAAAGATCGACGATGAAGTCCTTGTCCCTGAGTTTTTCCTGTTTGACCTCGGCACGGATCTCGTCGACGACCTCCTCGGCGGTGGCCAGCGAGATATCGGAGGAGATGAGTATCTCCTCCAACTCGTCGTAGAATTCGTCGCCTATTTTATTCTTTGCAAACAGCGCGCCGAGCGCGCCGCCCAAAGCTTCCCTTGTCTTTTTTAAAGCTCCTGCTATTTTGGAAAAGAAACCCATATCTCCTCTTTCGCTCAAGTCGTGCTCGCGTTGCTGCGCGCGACTTGCAGCGAGATTTATTTTGTCGGGCGGCGCTTAACGGCAGAAATCAATTCCGCCTACGCCGCCTCGTCGTTGATAAGAATAGAAAATTTTTTAACGCTCGTTGTGCATTGGGGGCCATGCACCAACTCGCCGTGTTGTGGTACAAGTGTATCTGAAACGTAACCGGGGAGATTTCTCCGCTTCGCACACTTCGTGTGCTTCGGTCGAAATGACATTCCTATAACCAAGGGACGACGCCGCCTCTCCACCCCCCTCCTTGTCATGCCGAGCAGCGCGCCGAAAGGGTTGGATACAATATAAGCATGTGCGCGCGTTGTCGAGGCATCTCCCGAACTTTACAACTGCGGGCAAAGAGATCCTTCGCTATCGCTCAGGATGACAATGGGGAATAAATTTTAGAATATCGCCCCCTCCGTCCGCACGCTCATGCGTGCGGTCACCTCCCCATGACGACGGGGAGATTATATTGCGGATATATCGTATCTGAAACATAGCCCGGGAGATTTCTCCGCTTCGGCTTCGCCTTCGGTCGAAATGACATTCTTTTTTTTGGGGGAGATTTCTCGGCTACGCTCGAAATGACATGCTCTACCCGAGAGGGGGCGCGCCCAACCTCTGCCCCCGTTTGTCATACTGAGCAGCGCGCCGAAATGGTAGGATTAAAACCAAGCATGTGCGCGCGTTGCCGAGATATCTCTTCGCGACAGCGCCGGACAAACGGGGCGGAACACCCCGTTTTGGCTCCCCGTCGCTATGGGGAGCTGGCGGCAATTTATTGCCGACTGAGGGGGCGTTCTCTCTTTTTTCGACCTCTCCGACCACACGCTCACGCGTGTGGCCACCTCCCCATGCGAAGGGGAGGCTATATTGAGGATATATCGTATCTGAAAAGTAACCGGGGAGATTTCTCCGTTTCGCTCGTTTCACTCGGCTACAGTCGAAATGACAACCTTATAATCAGGGAGATTTCTCGGCTACGCTCTAAATGACATTCTTATAATCGGAGAGATATCGATGTCAGATCTTTATCTGCTTGCCGCCTTCGGCGAAGTCGCCCTTGTACTTGAGCGCGACGGCCGACTTTACCGAGGTTATGCCGAGCGCCTTTAACGACTTGCCGCGCGAGGCGCGGGCGTCGATGGGAATGTCCTCGGTGTCGATCTCAATAACTCCCCCCTCCTCGCCGACGACGGCAAGTTTATAGGGCACGGTGACGTAGTCGGCAAAGATTACGCCCGACTTGGAGTCGGCTATCATGACGCCCTTGCGACCGCGCGAGAGAGGGTCGATGAGCGACGAGATGACGCGCTTGAACAGGCCCTTGTCGGTGACTATTATTATTTCGCCCTCGCCGTTTATCTGCGTGGCGAATATCACCTCGTCCGAGCCGTCGACGAGCATGCCCCTGACGCCCGTGGCTATGCGGCCCTGACAGGGGATGTCGTCGGTGACGGCGTTGAGGCAGATGCCGCCCTTGGTGACGAGGCACATGGTGGTGAACTCGTCGCCGACGAAGCTTTCGACGTTGATGACTTCGTCGCCCGTCTTGAGTTTGATGGCGGGATATACCGCCTTTACGAGGCCGTACTCCGACCATTCGCTGCGCTTGACCGAGCCCTGCTTGGTGAAGAACAGCACGTCGCCTTGGGGGAGCCCTGCGGTTATATCGAAGAGTTTGACTATGCGTTCGCCGTTTAAAGCGGCGTCGTAGAAGGTCTTTAATTTATAGCCCGAGCCGCGGAATTCGACGTCCTCGAACTGTTCGAGCTCTATCTTTACGGCGTTGCCGTAGTTGGTGAAGGCCAGAAGCACGCCGTCGGACAGACACTTCACCGTCTGGCGGAACATCACCTCGCCCTTGGCCGAGGCGGGCAGGGCGCGCTTTGCCTTGGCTTCGAACTCCGCCCTCTGCATGAATTTTACGGAGTCGGCGGCGGTGACGGCGGCCACCCACTCGGTGGAGGGGCGCTTGATATCCTGCCTTACCACCTGGATATCCTCGACCGAGGCGACTATCTGCGACTTTCTCGGGCAGGGATATTTGGCCTTGATCTCCTTGAGTTCGCGCTTGACTATGCCCATCTGCCTCTGCTTGGAGGCGAGGATGGCCCTGTACTCCTCTATCTTCTTTTTGAGCTCTTTTAGCTCCTCTTCGAGCTTGTTTACCTCGAGCTTTGTCAGCCTTGCGAGGCGGAGGTCGAGGATGGCCTGCGCCTGACGCTCGGTGAGATAGAAGCGCGCCATCAGCTTTTTGCGCGCGTCGGGCGTCGACTCGGCCTTTTTGATTATCTCTATTACCTCGTCGATATTGTGAACGCCGATGATGAGGCCTTCGAGAATGTGACAGCGGGCCTCGGCCTGCTTTAAGTCGTACTTGGTGCGGCGCACGATGACGGTGCGCTGATAGTCGATATAGTACCTGAGTATTTCGGCGAGGCCGAGCTGCTGGGGCTTGCCCCCCGCTATGGCCACCATGTTGATGCCGAAGGTGCACTCGAGGTCGGTGTACTTTAAAAGGAGGGCGAGGACGGCGTCGACGTCGGTGTTCTTTTTGAGCACTATTACGGCGCGCATGCCCGTGCGGTCGGATTCGTCGACAATGTCGGCAATGCCCGCGAGCTGTTCCTTTTTCTCCTCGCGCAGCAGCATTATTTTGCGGAGCAGCTCGGCCTTGTTGGTCTGATAGGGCAGTTCGGTGCACACTATCATCTTTTTGCCGTTGTCGCCGTTCTCCACCGAGTAGCGGGCGCGCAGCGTTATTTTGCCCTTGCCCGTCTTATATGCCTGTTTTAATTCGTTTTCGATGATATACCCGCCCGTGGGAAAGTCGGGGCCGGGGATTATTTTCATGAGTTCGTCGAGGGATATCTTGGGGTCGTCTATCATTGCGCAGGCGCCGTCGATGACCTCGCCGAGGTTGTGGGTGGGTATGTTGGTTGCAAGGCCGACGGCTATGCCGTTGGCGCCGTTTACGAGGAGGTTGGGGAACCTGCCGGGCAGGATGTCGGGCTCGAGCAGGCTGTCGTCGAAGTTGAAGGAGAAGGGAACGGTCTCCTTGTCGATATCCCTTAAGAGCTCGAGCGCCAGCGGCTCGAGGCGGGCCTCGGTGTACCTCATGGCGGCGGCGGGGTCGCCGTCGACCGAGCCGAAGTTGCCGTGGCCGTTGACGAGCGTCATGCGCATGTTGAAGTCCTGCGCCATTCTGACCATGGCGTCGTAGACCGAACTGTCGCCGTGCGGGTGGTACTTGCCCATGCAGTCGCCGACTATGCGAGCCGACTTTTTATGAGGCTTGTCGGGCGTTAAGCCCATCTCCATCATGGTGTAGAGTATGCGGCGCTGAACGGGCTTTAAGCCGTCCTCCACCCTCGGCAGGGCGCGGTCGAGTATGACGAACTCGGCGTAGGGCAGCATGGCCTGGGGCATGACCTCCTCGAGCGGGGTGACGAACACGTTGCCCTGGGGGATGGCCGTTTGGAAATTGTCGCTGTTCTTCTTGGCCATCAGTCGGCTACCTCCCCTTCATCGCGTTTGAAATTGACCTTTTCGATAAATCCGTCAACCTTGTTGAAGTTGGCGTTTTCGGCGAGGAACTGCTTGCGCCCCTCCACCTTGTCGCCCATCAGCATTTCGATGACGCGCGTGGCCGCCGAGGCGTCCTCTATGGTGACCTGTATGAGGTTGCGCGTGGCGGGGTTCATGGTGGTGTCCCACAGCTGATCGGCCGACATTTCGCCCAGACCCTTGTAGCGCTGTATGGAATAGCCCTTGCCTATCTTTTTTATGGCCTCGTCGAGCTCCTTGTCGTCGTAGGCGTACTCCACGTTTTCCTTTTTATATACCTTGTAGAGGGGAGGCATGCCTATATACACGCAGCCCGCCTTTACGAGGTCGCGCATGTACTTGAAGAAGAATGTTAAAAGTATGCAGCGTATGTGCAGGCCGTCCTGGTCGGCGTCCGACAGGATGATGACCTTTTTGTAGCGCGATTTTTCGACGTCGAAGGAGTTGTTGAAGCCCGCGCCTATGGCCGACACGAGCGTTTTGAGCTCCTCGTTCTGCAGCGCCTGAAGGGCGCTCTTCTTCTGCACGTTGAGCGGCTTGCCGCGCAGGGGCAGGATGGACTGGTACTGCCTCACCCTCGCCTGCTTGGCCGTGCCGCCCGCCGAATCGCCCTCGACTATGAACAGCTCGTTGAGTTCGGGATTTTTGCCCGTGCAGGCGGCCAGCTTGCCGACAAGAGTCAGCTCGTCGCTGTCCGACGCAGCCTTGGCTATGTCGCGCTCGGCGCGGTGCTTTATTCTGTCGTCGGCGGCAAACTTGGCCTTCTTGGCTATTTCATCGAATATGGTCTTGTTGCCGCGCGCCGCCATGAGCGAGGCCAGCCCTTCGGCCACGGCCTGTTCGACGGGCGCCTTGGCTTCGGGGTTGCCCAGCTTGGTCTTGGTCTGCCCCTCGAACTCTACGTTATTCATCTTGACGGTGAGGACGGCGGTGAGGCCCTCCTTTATGTCGTCGGCGATGAACAGGGGATCCTTGGCCTTGAGCACGCCGTTGGCCTTGGCGTAGTCGTTGACTACTTTTAAAAGGCCGTTGTGGAAGCCCGTTTCGTGATAGCCGCCCTCGATTGTGCATATGTTGTTGACGAAGGAATATAAGCTCTCCTCGTCGTCCTTGGTGTGGCAGAGGGCGAACTCTATCTTTATCTTGCCCGCCTCGGCGCCCTTGACCTTGATGTCCTTGACGGCCGAATAGTAGAGGGGCGTCTGGTAGAGGGGCGTTTTGCCCTCGTTGAGGTAGTTGACGAAGTCGACGAGGCCGCCGTCGTACTTGAAGCTGACGGGCTCCCGCTTGGGCTGGGCGACCTTTTTTACGGCGACGTCGCCGTCCTCGGCGGTGACCTCCTCCTCGCGGTAGATGGTGCGCTCGTCGGCAAAGTTGATGCGCACACCCTTATTCAAAAAGGCGAGCTCCTTCAACCGCTTGTAGACGGCGTCGTAGTTCCACTCGGTGGTTTCGAACACCTCTTTGTCGGGCATGAAGCGCACATATGTGCCGCGCTTGGCCGTCTTTTCGCCGGTGTTGACGATGGGGCCGTCGGGTATGCCGCACATCCACTTCTTTTTGACCTTGTCGTAGGTGCTCTTGAACGACATTTTGTAGACTGTCTTGCGGTAGACCTCCACTTTGAGCCACGACGAAAGGGCATTGGTGACCGAGGCGCCCACGCCGTGAAGGCCGCCCGAAAAGGCGTAGTTGTTGGAGTCGAACTTGCCGCCCGCGTGCAGCTTGGTGAAGATGAGCTCGACGCCGCTCAAGTGCGTTTTGGTGTTGATATCGGTGGGCATGCCGCGGCCGTTGTCCTCTACAGAGGCCGAGCCGTCGGCATGGAGGGTGACCGAGATCTCGTCGGCGAAGCCGTTGGCCGCCTCGTCAATGGAGTTGTCGACTATCTCCCACAGAATGTGGTGCAGGCCCCTGACGCCCGTAGAACCGATATACATGCCGGGGCGGACGCGGACGGCCTCGAGACCTTCGAGCACCTTTAAATCGTTTGCGTTGTAGCTGTTTTCTGCGTTGTTCTTTGTCATGTCTGTCTTTGGAAGGGGGTACGGCGGCGGGGACATGCCTCCCCTTTCGCCACGCTGCCGCCGAGAGGCGCGCATACAATACCCATTGTACTTATTATATAAGTATTATACCAGATATTGTGTGGAATTGCAATAACTACGCGCACATTTGCTGTGCGTTTTTTACAATTTTTTTGAGGGCGGGGACTAAATATCGCGGTGCGGGCCTCCCCCGCCGCAGCGGGCAAAAAAATATCGGAGCGGGGCTCCGATATTTTGGGTTTTTGATTTTTAAGAGGGGCGCACGGACTTGAGTCCGTGCGCCCCGTTATTTTACCTGTTCGGTAAAGACGATATTACTTTTTGCCCTTGCCCTTTTTGCTTTCGGCGACGCGGACGGCTATTTCGTCGATATCGCCCTTGTCCTTGGGCTTGACTACGAGCAGGACTATGAAGGCTATGAAGCATACGCCCGCAACGCAGAAGAGCACAATGGCGGTAACGTTGTTTTCGAGCCAGTTGTCCTCGCCGTACAGTTCGTTGGCGCGCTCGGAAGCGCGGACGACGAGATAGGCGTTGAGCTTGTAGTTATCGAAGGTGGTGTCCTGCAGCGTGACGCCCACGACGTAGAATACCGAGGCGTCCTGAGGGATGAAGGTCTGCGAGTCGGCGTTCCACGAGAGGTCTTCGTACTCCTCGTCGTCGGTGACGGTGTGGAAGTACTTGCGGGTGTTTACGCCCTCGAGATAGGTGTCGTTCATCAGCTTGGTGATGTTCTTTACCACCTCGTCGTACGAAATGAGATTTTTGGTATCGGCGTAGAAGGCGTTTCTGTCGAAGATATACAGTTTATACTCGGCGGTGTAGGTGTTGTTGACGCCCGTGATCTCGAAGTCGGCCGAGCTGTAGGTGGAACCGACGTAGCCGACGGCCTGCACGTCGGGCTCTTCGACGGTGACGGGCTTGTAGGCGACGGTGACCTCGAAGAAGGGCAGCAGGTCGTTGTACTCCTCCTCCCAGATATCGTCGGAGGAGAGTTCGGCCCTTTCGCCGTCCTCGTCGAAGTACCACATGCCGTTGCCCGCGGCGTCGTTGGCGATTATGGTGAAGCGGTAGGTGGTGTTGGCCTCCTCCACCGCTATCGCGAGCTGGTTATATGCAAGGCCCGTTTCGGCGCCCGTGGCGCTCGAGCTGTAGTGGATGTCGTAGGTGAGGTCGGTGTAGCCGCCGAGATTGTCGGTGATATAGCCCGAGAAGTCGGGGAGGTACAGGTTGGCCTCCGAGCTGGCGTACAGCCCGTCGGGATAGGTCTTTGCGATATAGTCGTCTATCTTGGCCTGATACTCCTCCTCTACCTTGGCGATATACGCTTTGTAGCTCTCGAGGTCGACGACCGTCTGATCGCCGTAGCTTGCGCCGCGCGAATCGGTGACTATCTTTATGAAGCCGGTGTCCGCCCTGTTTGCGGCTATCTCGCCGGTGAGGTCGGCGGAAATGTCGTACTTATATTGAGCGGGAACGTACCAATCGAGGAAAACGTAGTCCTCCTGCCTGTTGGACGAGGTGGTGTCCCTGACGTACAGGGCGACCTTGACGAGGCCGTAGACCGAGTAGCCGTCCTCGTTTTCGACTACGCCGCTGGCGGCGTCGAGCGAGGGAACGAAGGTGTGGCTGTCGCGGATGAGTTTATATTCGTCGGAGGACGAAGTTTCGATATACATGGCGTCCTCGCCGTCGTCCTCGGCGTCGTTGAAGTTGAGGTCGGCGCCGCCCTCCACCTGCTCGTTGGAGAGCATGAAGTACTTTACGGTGGTGCGGGGCGAGGTGGTGACTACGTCTATGGTGGTGTAGTCGATATCGATGACTCCGCCGTGCGTGAAGTAGTTTACGTTTTCATCGAGGCAGACGACGGGAGCGCAGTTGTCCCTTATGACGACGTCGCCCGTGAAGGTGCCGTCCTCGGCAAAGGAGCCGTCGAAGGCCTCGAAGGACTGCCCGTTGAGGGAGTACATTATCATTTCGGCCGACTTATCTTCGGCGGCCTCGGCAAAGGTGGCGCTGAAGGTGAGCGGCGTGGCCGCCGAATCGCCCGAGGAAACATACGAGGCGTAGTTCTGACGGACGTTGACTATGGTGCCGACCTCCTGACCGTTGACGAGCAGGGCGTAGTCGCCGCCCGCAAAGTCGCCGAAGGCGATATCAACGGACAGATAGTTAGAGAGGGTGACGGCGGGCGTTTCGTCCTCGGCTATCTCCTCGCTCTCGGAGACGTACAGCTCCAGAGCGTCGCCGTTGGGCTTGAACACGAGGTAGTTTTCGGTGACGCCGTCCTCGGTGAGGTTGTACTGCTGGGACTGGAGAGCTATGGTGTAGCTTTCGAAGCCGAGCTGCTCGAAGCCGACGGTCATGGAGAAGGTGTTGAGCGTGCCGAAGCCGTCCTCGTCGGCGGCATACCAGCTGTAGGCAAGATTTTTGCGGTAGGTGACCGTCTGATCCTCGCCGATTATGAACGAGGTGTAGTCGGTGTGTCCGTCCTCGGTGTCGTCGGTAAGACGGACGGCGGAGATGCTTGCGCCGCCGACGCCCGCATAGAACACGTTGGTGCCCGTAAGCGTTACGTCCCTGCCGGTGTTTTCATCGGCGAAGGCAATGCCCGAGAGGGACACGGACGCCGCAACGGCGCACGCGCACGACGCGGCGAGTAAGGTAAATTTGAGTTTCTTCATATAAATTCAGCCTTGAATTGAAATAACTTGCAAAAGCGTGCCATAAAAGCACACCCTAAATGTTACTATAATATAACGCCTTTGTCAATCAATTTAAAAAAGGGGCGGCGACATTTCATGCAATTTAGCTAAATTTTTCGCCGCCTTTACGAAAAGGGGTTATCTGAGGTCTATTTTAAAGTTGTTCCACGGCCGCTCGTCGGCGGGGGGCTCTATTTCGAAGCGCAGCTTCTCGCCCGTGGTGGGATGGGTGAAGCGCAGCGAATAGGCCCACAGCGCCAGCTTGCCCTTGACGGCGTTTTCGCCGCCGTAGCGCATGTCGCCGTACAGCGGGCAGTTGATGGCGGCCATCTGCACCCTTATCTGGTGAGTGCGGCCCGTGTGCAGCCTGACGCGGGCGAGGGAGAGCGCGCCCTTGCTTTCGAGCACCTCGTAGTCGAGCGAAGCGAACCTGGCCCCCTCCTCCGTCTGCGTGCAGACGTACACCATGTTGTTGAGGGAGTTTTTGCGCAGGTAATTTTCGAGCGTGGCCCTGGGGCGGGAGGGCGTGCCGCAGAGCACGGCGTAGTACAGCTTTTCGCAGCCGCCCGTGCGCATCTGCTCGGACAGCCTTGCCGCCGCCTTGGAGGTCTTGGCGTACACCATTACGCCGCCCGTGGGCCTGTCCAGCCTGTGGACGAGTCCCAAAAATACGTTGCCCGGCTTTTGGTAGGCAGTCTTTATGTACCTCTTGACGGCGTCGAAGAGGTTGTCGTCGCCGCTCTCGTCGGGACAGCAGGCGACGTTCTGAGGCTTTAATACGACTATTATGTGGTTGTCCTCGTGTAAAATTACAAGCTGATCTTCAAGCATGGTCATCTTTCTTTCGATAAATTATTTGCCCTCGGGCAGGCCGCCCGTGAACATGCCGCTGGCGCCGCAGGGCAGGGGTATGCCCTCGTCGGTGGGGAGGCCTATTTCGTACGCCTCCGCGCGCCCCGCTCTGCCGCCGAGCGTGAGGGTGAGTATGTTGGATATGACGCAGGGCTGCAGCCCCGTGGTGTAGCTGTTGATGAGCACGAACAGCGGGTCGTCCGACAGCACTTTTACGCACTCGGACACGAAGTCGAAGAGGTCGTCCTCTATCTTCCACATTTCGCCGCCCGGGCCGCGCCCGTAGCTGGGCGGATCCATTATTATGCCGTCGTAGCGGTTGCCGCGGCGGATCTCGCGGGCGACAAATTTGGCGCAGTCGTCGACTATGTACCTTATGCCCCTTTCGATGCCCGACAGACGGGCGTTTTCGCCCGCGCGCTCCACCATGCCCCTTGCGGCGTCGACGTGGGTGACTTCGGCCCCCGCCTTGGCGCAGGCCACCGAGGCGCCGCCCGTGTAGGCAAAGAGGTTGAGAACCTTTACCTTATCCTGCGGCTTAGCCTTGAGCCGCCCGCCTATCAGCGAGCGCATGGCGTCCCAGTTTACCGCCTGTTCGGGAAAGAGGCCCGTGTGTTTGAAGCCCATGGGCTTTACCTTGAACGACAGGTCGCGGTAGCCGACCTGCCACTCGTCGGGGAAGGGCAGCCGCCTCTCCCACGCGCCCCCGCCCCTGTTGGAGCGGCGGTAGACGGCGTTTATGCCGGGGTAGGCGAAGAGGTCGGACGAGCTCCTCCATATGACCTGCGGGTCGGGGCGGAGAAGGCAGACGTCGCCCCAGCGCTCGAGCTTCATCCCGTCGCCCGTGGCGATAATTTTGTAATCTTTCCAGCCGTCGGCAATCTTCATGACAACTATTATAAAATATCCGCGCGCAAAAGTAAAGCAAAAAGGGCGGCGGGGCGGCAATTTTACTATGACGGCGGACGGGCAAAAGGGGCGGCGGCCGTCAGGCCGCCGCCCCCCCCGAAGGCAGAGCTCTTATGCAAATGTGGAGAGATAGTCGTAGAGCGCCGTGTAGTACGAACTTAAATAGTCCTTGGCCGTGTCGTCGGCGGCGAGCAGGGCCAGCCGCTCGACGGGATCCTCTATGGTGAGGTAATAGTCCCTGACCAATATGTACCTTTCGATATACGAGAGGTCGTAGTCGACGACATATCCCCCCTCGTCGTCGCCGATATCCCCGCCCGTTTCGCCGTCGTCCGTCGGCTCGCCGAGGCTCATGTTGAATATGAGCTGCTCCCTGAGCACGCCCACCTCGTAGTCAAAGTCGGCCTGCAGCTCGGCCTGTTTGTCGGCGTACAGCGTGGAAACTTGGGCGTTATTTGTCTTGCAGAGGGCGGCGTAGACGGCGAGTTCCTTTTGCATCTTGCGCGCGAGCTCGTTTTTGGTCTGCTGCGCCGTCCGCAGCAGCTTGAGCTGGATGGTGGTCAGCATGTCGAGCTCTTCCTCGGTGATCTCGATTATATCAAACTCCATCCTCCACCTCCGTAAAGACGGCCTCGAGGCCGCTCAACCTGCCGCCGACCTCCACCGTGAAGGTAAAGGCCCCGCCATATGCGCCGACGACGCACCCTTCGTCCTCCGCAAGCGCGCGTTCGCCCGAGGCGCAGCCGACCGACACGGCCAGCCCCTCGCCCTCGGCCGCGAGCGACGAAATATAGGCCTGTCTGCCGCCCGCGGGGCGCACGGCGCGGCTGCGCCACACCCCCGTTCCGCCCCGTTCGACGCGGTATATCGTCTGCCCGACGACGGCGTACACCCCGTCGTCGCCCGCAAAGAGCACGTCGGCCGAAAAGGCGCACACGCACCCGCGCGAGCCGTAGGCGTCGTAGGCGAACACGGCGCCATCCTCCCCGCCGTGCGTGCAGAGCGCGAAGTACTCGCCCCCGCAGGCCGCGGCGGCCGTCGGCGAGGACGCGCCGTACTCCGAAAAGTCTGCCTTGCGGACTATGGAGGAGCCGTTGAAGGCGTAGAGGCCGCTGCGCGTGCAGAAGTAGATGTCGCCGCCGCAGGGGGCGCAGGTGGCGGCTATTATGCCGTCGGCGGTGAGGTAACTCGCCGTGGCCTCCACCCTGTAGTTCTCGGGCTCGCCGTAGGCGCGCACCACCGTTATGCCCGTCCGGCGGACGGCGACGAGGCGGTCGCCGTAGCTGAACAGCCTTAAGATATCTCCCCCCTCGTGGGGCAGGCAGATATAGCCGCAGCCGGCTATGCCCTCCTCCCACTCGAGGGCGTGGCCCGACGACCACACCAGCCTTACGCCGTCGGCCAGATCGCGGGCGAACAGCCTGCCGCAGTGCATGACGGCGGTGTAGAAGGAGTGCTCGTCCTCGGCGCTCTCGGTGCCGTAGAGCGTGCAGACCGAGCGCTCGAAGCCGTCGAACACGACGGCCACGGACATGCCCTCCATGTACATGTCGACCACGAATGGATGGACGGAGGACAGGTAGCGCACCCTTGAAAAGGCGTCGTCGCCCTCGCCGAGCGCCAACGCGGCCGAGGAGGTGAGCACGAACAGCCCCGCGCCCGTCTGCGAATAAAAGGCGCTCTCCGCCCCTGCGGGACAGGCGGGAAGGGAGGCCTCGGACAGGGTATATGCGGGCACGAACGCGCCGTCCTCCTCGAAGAGATTTAATGTGTCCGCCACGAGGGGCAGGATGTTTTTTGTGCGCCCGCCGCCCCGCGGGGCGGCGGGCGGCTTGCGCCTTACAACGCTCATATCCACCTCCTCGGGGGGATGTTGCCGTGCGCGGGCAGCAGCGAGAGCTGCCTGTCTATCTCTGCGCGGTATTTTTCCTCCCAGAAGCGGGCGCGGCCGACGTCGCCCGCTATCAGCATGTATTCGGCCGCCACGCCGTACTCAACGAGCGTGTGCCCCACCGAGGGATGGGGAAAGGCGAACTCGTCGGAAAGCGTCAGCCTTTCGGGAATGTATTCGTACTCCACCTCGGCGGAGCCCTCGCCGCACTCTATGTACTTGGGGTACGCCCTGAAGGGCACGCTCCTCCCCTTCCTCCTCACCGCCCTCACCCTGTAGGGCATGCGGGTAAACGAGGTGTAGTATATCTTGCCCTGCGAGGGAGTGAGAGTCTGCCTGTCCGACACGGGAAAGTAGCCGCGCGCGAGCTCGTCGGCGACAGCGTTGAGGCAGAGCAGCATGGCCCGCTGCATGCGGTCGGCCTCGCCGTTGTCCTCCGGCTGACCCGCGCACTGCTCGGCGACGTCCGGCCTGCCCGTCATGCGCATGACCTCGGCTATGACTTCTTTGACAAGCATTATTTTGACCTCCTTTGAGCTTTTTTAAAAGGCCCCGCCCGCGGGCGGGGCCTTGCGGCGCGCGGCCTGTCAGCCGAGCTGTATCATGCCCTGCGCGTAGGGCTTTTTGCAGATGAGTTCGGCGTACTTTACAAGTGTGGCCGTGTAGGCCGCCTTGCCCGAAACGCGGGTGAGTATGCGCCCGCCGTCGTCCTCCATCCACTCCCAGTCGCACAGCTGGGCGAGCACAAAGTCGGCGGGGTCGAGGATATATATCCTGTCGGAGGGGCAGAACCTGTCGGCATAGACGGGCACGCCGTTGACGTAAACGCCCGTGTAGCCGCCCTCCACGGCCGTGCCGCCCGCCAGACGCGAGTCGGCAAACAGCGAAGCTATCTTGCCGCGCACCGAGTGGGCGCAGATCATCATGGCCGCCCTGCCGCCGCGCTCCTCTATGTCCTCGATGGCGCCCGTTATGTCGTCGGCCGAGAGCGAGGAGGCCGTTACGGCCTTTACATAGGGGTTGAAGAAGTCCTCCGAGGCCTTGGTGTGGCCGTAGAGGGTGGCGCCGTCGAAGATGGCGGCGAGCCCCGTTATCTCCTTGCCGTAGGCACCCTTGACGACTACGGGGTAGCCGACGAGGTCGGCGTATCCCGGCACGGACGAGCTGAAAGTTATGGTGTTGGTGGCGAGATCGACGGCGGAGATGGTGAGATCCTCCACCTCGGCCTCGGAGGCGTCGGCCGCGGCAATGTCGACGGCAAGCCCCTTGAACCAGCTCTTTACCGTGTTGAGGGTGAACGAGGTGGCGCTGTTGGCCTTGGTTATGTAGGCAATGGTGCCGTTGCCGTCGCCGAAGAGCATGCGCGAGAAGTTGGCCTTGGCGTCGGCGACGAGGCCTTCCATTTCGGCGTTGAGAAGGTTGACGAAGGCGCCCGAGGAGTCCTGCGAGGCGCGGACGGCCTTGTCGGTTATGGCCACGCTGCCGTAGATGTTCTTTAAGGGCAGAGCGACGTCGTAGTAGTTGTTGCCTGCGGCGTCGGGCAGCGAGCCGTCCTCGTCGCCCGTCACCACCCTGTTGAGGTCGCCCCCGATGAGGGCGCACCTTGCGTTCTTGCCGTAGACGTACTGTGCGCTCTTTTCCACCGCCGAAAAGAAGGGCGAAATGCCCTTGTCGAGCTGGTGGGAAATGGCTTCGAGATAGTATTCCTTCAATGCCGCGTCTGCGTTGGATAATGTGATCATATAGCTTTTTTCTCCTGAAATAAATTAACGAAAGTTTTGGCTGGCGACGCCTGCAACTTTCCGTTAGTTGAGGGCGCCGCCCTCGCGGGCGCAATCTT
>CALVRO010000019.1 GCA_944358655.1 uncultured Clostridia bacterium
ACGGCGGTATATGACTTTGACAAAAGCAAGAATATTCCCGTAAACAAGTTCACGGGAGAATTAAAAAAGCCGCCTACACTCATAGAGATTGCAGACGACGGCGATATGCCTTTTTAATTCCGTTCGGGTGGGGTCTTGGGTGGGCTTTATCAAATTATTTAGGGGGAACAAATTTGAAAAATGCAAAGGCATTGCCGCTTGGAATAAGCGTGATTTACTTTAACGACGAAAGCAGAAATATATATGCCGATTTGCCGCCGAATAAAGAACAAGCAAAACGGCTGTCAAAGCGAATCTATAAGGATGCAATGACGGAGATTTTAAAATTACAGACTAATGTCAATAGCGTCGCCTCAACAAGTATACGGTAAACCCAATAGTTGTTTTGAAGATTTATTTAAATTTTGGTCAGACACTATTGATTTTACGTAAACTATATGCTATAATACTCAATACAAGGTAAAATCTATTTGGAGAAGAATAATGACTGAACAACTTAGCCAATTTGTATTGTTTGGAAATTTTAGCTCTGTTAATTTTGATAGTTTATCAAAATTATCGAGTTTGAAAAGTAAATATGGATTTATTACAAATGCTATGCAAGATGTTGTAGCTCTCCCTCAAAATTTAGATAATCAAGGACAAATTATAGCTTCTCAAAATTTCATTCAAAATATGCGTCCTGTTTTTCAAACAGAAGATAACTCAGCTTCTGTTTTTTTTGGAAGTTCACGAATTCATATAGAGCGCAGAAATTATGATAGTAATAGTTATGAAGTATTTAATGATATGGCTATTGATATAGTTAAAAATTTAATGGAAAATTTGGATTTAAAGTTTATTAGGATAGCTCTAAATGGGCAAATACTGCTTTCCGATAAAAAGTTTATGGATGAACTTTATCAACGATTATTTAATCAATCTGATTTATATAGCAAAAATTCTGATGAATGGCAACTTAGAATAGTCAGTAAGGAAAATGATGAAACTTTAAAATGTGGCATCAATAAAATTATTTCATATAATCGAACAAGCTATATTGACGTGTCTACGGAGAAAATGGATCGATTACAAATCGGATATGATTTTAATACGTTTTTCGGCATTGATAAAGTTTTTTCTATTGAAGAAATTAATTATTTTAATAAACAAGCAACTGAATATAGAGCATTGGTAATATCAGGTAAATAATTATGAGCTACAATACAGCCTATACTTATGGTAATCAGGATGATACTTCCTATCTAGACAATAATAGGTTTATAATGTCTGCAATTTCAAGGGTATCATCTTTAAATGATTTATTTCTACAATTGAAACCTTATTTATATGAACGTCATACTATAAGTAGCATGAAGGATTTCAATTCGACAATATTATCAATTAGTGATGCAGTTATTGAGCAAGAATTTTGTTTGAAGTGCTGTGAAGCTTTGCAAGAGTCTATATCAAATGAATTTTTGGATATGGGAGTTATATATCAATATTTTCAATTTCTCGATGAGTTATCAAAAACTCCTCAATATTCCTATTTTATCAAATATATTTTAAAAAACAATGATATTGAATTAATTGAGGCTATTTTATTATTCCTTGCACAAAAAAAATTTGATTTAGTACTAGGAGATGAAGAAATTTTTTTAATAGAATCGCTCAAAATTCAAAATGTTGTAATACAAGAATTTGCATTAAATACTTTATTGCTTTGGGGAAAGTTAAATAATATTAGCGCATTAAAAACAATTAAGATAGATGACCCTTATTTTCAAAAAAAATTAGATCGCTTTTTGAATGTGTAGGAAACTATAATGTCATTTCTTGTACGTAAGATTACCATGTCAATGTGGCCGCGAAATAAATATGGCGGATTATCTGATATTTCAGCGGATACATTAACAAATGTATTAAAAACAAAAAATAATGAATTGTCCTTTTGGAAAGCTGAAAATGAAGAAGAAATAAAAGAAGTAGGTGTCTCCATTTTTTCGAGGCTAAATGGTCGACAAAGTTCTATATCATTAGTTGTAATTCCATATGAGGAGTTAGAAGGTATTTCCAGTTTAAAAAACTCCCCAAAGCATGGAGATACTGCTATCCCAAAACTTAAAATAAGACATTACGATTTGTGCAACCTCACAGGTGAAAGTTTGTGTGCAACGGCTGATGCAATAGCAAAACGTACTTCAAATTTAGATTTAAATCAAATAATAGATTTGGATAAAGACGAAGCAATTACAGTTCTTCAGAAAATGCTTACAGATGGTGAAGTCGATAAATCATTGTTGGGTGATTTTATGAAAGGTGAGTTGCTAAATCAGCATAACGGTTGAAAATAGTAAGAGCCAATATTTTATGTATTGGCTCTTACTTATAAGTATCTTTAAAGATTAATTCAAATTTTTTGTTTGCCATATAGCGGATAATCCGATAGCGGTATTTCCACTTGGCAATAGTATTCCGTTCTGTTTATCTGATATAATACGGTGTGCGTTTTTGCGGCTTTCAGTTCCACCAAGCGTCCGTCCCCCGCATAAAATGCGGGGGACGGACGCTTTTATGGTGAGATGCCTTAGGGGACTTGCGGGGAGGCAAGCCCCCCTTTGTCATACTGAGCAGCGCGCCGACATGGTTGGGTGCAATAAGAACATGAGCGCGCGTTGCGAAGTATCTCTACCCATGCTCTACACGGGCAGATTGTCACGCTTGCCCGAAATAACGTCTTTATAACAGATATCAAAACAATGCGAAAAAAACGGGCAAACGCTTTACAAGCGTGGGCAATTAGGGTATAATCATAAAAAACTCTCCCGTTTGGCGAGAGAAAAAAGGGAGAATATAATGGCAGGAATGAAGTCAAAACACAAGAACATTGCCGCGATAGTGCTTGTATTTCTGATAATAGCCGGCATTGCCGCCTACTTTATCGTTTCAAGCATAAACGAGAGCAAGAACTACGTTTCGCTGTCCGAACTCGGCGACGACTACACCTTTGAGAGCGTTGATATTGACGACAGCTTCATTGTCAACGAGCCCGACCCCGACGGCGCGCTCATTTTCCGCAACGCCGACGGCGACGAAAAGAAGGTGCACCTGAACGACGACGGCGTGACGGTGAGCGGCCTTTCCACCAAGGAGGCAGGCACGTTCACCATGAGCGTGACGGCAAGGGGCGTTACAAAGACCGTGGAATACACGGTGGATTACAAGGAAATACGCTACAGCGGCTCCTCGGTGATATACCTGAGCATAAACGACCCCATAGAGCTGGACGGCATAAGAGTTGACTGCATAGACTACAACGACCGCACCGTCAAACGCATACCGCTGAGAGATTTCTTCGACGCCGACGACTTTGACGTGGACAGCGTGAGCGACGCGGAAAAGTACCTCTCCTCCTCCGACTACGGATACATAGACCTTAAATACAAGGTGGGCTACATAGGCTACGGCAACACATATGTGGGCACCGACACCGTGCGCGACGGCAGGTATGAATACGAGCTGTATGACTTTGTAATGGACACCACCAACTACGGCGACGAGGGCGACGGCAGCCTCACTATACTCTATCAGTACGCGGGGAGCCTCGACGACCTGACAGACTTCGAAACAATAGATTTCTATTGGGAAAAGGACTATGTAAACGACGACATGATAATTTTGAAGGACGGGCAATTCGGAGATACGATAGGCGCCTACTACTATCTCGAGCACAGGCTCGAGCTGGACGCAAACGCCTTTGATACGGCGGGCACGCTTGAATTCACTCTTGAATACCTTGACTGAAAACATTCGGCAGCATACGGCGGCCGCGGCAAACTTGCCGCGGCCGCCTTTTTATTGCGTTTTGGAGATACACCCCTATATATGGCCAAATTACTTGCCGTTTATCATGCCGACGGAGCGGATATACCGCTCCGTCGGCGCCGTTCTGACATATATTGACAAATTTGTGAATTTATGGTATAATTTGTCCGATAATTTTTAATAGGGCATTGGCGGCACCATATGATATTGCAGGGCTTAAAGAACTTTTTTGTCAATCTGAAGTACTACTTCACTCCCCTCGGCGCGCTTGCGGTGGGCGTGGTGTTCGGGCTTGCCGTGCTCTTCCCCGCCATAACGGGCGCCGTGGCCATGCTGGCGGACAACGTGAGCGAGGTGACGGGCAGCGTTCAGCTCGACTTCCGCGCGCTTGCCGACGCCATTGCCGAGGCCGTGGGCGCGCTCGACTGGACGGAGCCCAACGCCGCTCTTTCAACGGCGCTGAGCGAGGAGTGGCTGACCCCCACTCTCAACGCCTGCATACACGCACTTGTGCCGGGCGCCGACGCCTACGCCGAACAGATATCCGAGGCCGTAGCCGTGGCGATAGCGCAGATGATAGGCGGCGTGATAATTTTTATTGCCCTGTCGGCCCTCGGCCTTGCGGGCGGATTTGTGCTGACGCGCTTTTTTGTGCGGCGGACAATGGCCAAGCGGTCGCTTGGCGGGGCCTTTCTTTCGGCGCTGTTCGACTTTGCCGTAACGCTGATATTTACCGTAATATTCGTGTGGCTGGGCAGCCTATGGCAGCCGAGCATATACATAAGCGCCGTGGCGCTCACCCTTTTATACAGCGCCCTTGCGCTGCTGAAGGGCTACTTTATCTTCGCACGCAAGCGCGTTAAGCTGCAAAGAATTGTCAATCCCAAGACCATAGCCCTGCTGATGCTGACAAACTTTTTGGTGTTTTTAACGGCATTTATAATGATGGCGGCGGCAGTGGGCATTGCAGGGCAGGCTGTGGGAACATTTTTGAGCATACCCCTCTTTTTTATAAGCGTTACGGTGATAACGCTCAACGCCGAAAGCTGGGCGCGCTCGGCGGCCGAGGAAAGCAAGGACGCGACAAAGAATATTGCACCCCAAACCGAATAGGGCGGCACATATGCCGCAGATAACGCCTTTTAGGCGTGCGGGCGGGGCGACCGAAAGGTCGCCCCGCCCGCATGTTATATAATTAAAATTTCCGTCCCTTAGTCCATTATCACGGAAAAAACTTCGCCTATGTTGCCGTTGATGACGAGGTCTGCCCGCCCGTCGGCCGAGATGGGAGTTTTGTTTATGACCACAAGATATCTGCCGCGGAAAAAGTCGATGAGTCCCGCCGCAGGATAGACGGCCAGCGAAGTGCCGCCAATGATCAGCGCGTCGGCCGCGCTTATGGCCGAAATTGCGCCGGAGAGAACCTTTTCGTCCAGCCCCTCGCCGTAGAGCACGACGTCGGGCTTTATGATGCCGCCGCACCTGTCGCAGCGTGGCACGCCCTCGCTCTTTATTATGTAGTCTGCGGAAAAGTACGAGCCGCAGCGCGTGCAATGGTTGTCGCACACGGTGCCGTGCAGCCGATATACCTTTTTGCTGCCCGCCTCTGCGTGCAGATCGTCTATGTTCTGCGTTACAACGGCCGTCAGTTTGCCCGCCCGCTCCAATTTGGCCAGAAAGATATGGGTGGCGTTGGGCCTGGCGTCGAGGCGGAGCATCTTTTCGCGGTAGAACTTGTAGAACTCCTCGGGGTGCTCAAAAAAGAAGTCGTGCGAAACTATGGTCTCGGGCGGATAGCTGTACTTCTGCGCGTACAGCCCGTCGGGTGAACGGAAATCGGGTATGCCGCTCTCGGTGGAAACGCCCGCCCCGCCGAAGAAAACTATTCTTTGGCTTTGGTCTATTATGTGTTTAAGGCGCTCTATCTTATTGTTATCTACCATTTTATCCCCCGCATATAAAAATTCAGCCGCCGCAGGCTGCGCCTGCGGCGGCGGAGTTTGCTCAGTCCTCCACTCCCTCGTTGAGTTTGGCGAGGAGAGCTTCGAGGTCGTTGCCGTGAACAAACACGGCCTCTTCAATGGTCTCGCCGTGGGCCATTGCACAGCCGAGGCAGTGCATGCCGACCGACTGTAAGATCTCGGCGCTGTTGGGATTGAGTTTGAGGCAATCCATGATGAGCGTATCCTTGGTTATCTTTGCCATAAATGGTATCTCCGTAAATTTTATTTTATGTACTTACAGTATAGCACGCCGCGCGCCATTTTACAATTATTTTGAGCACATTTTTTTAAATTTTGCTCTTTCGGCAGAGCGCACGGGTCGCGCGCCTGAGTTTTAAAAGATTTTGACAATGACAGCCTGCGCTCACTCACGCTCCGCGCGGGCGCAAGTCGGCAAAGCTGATGCAGACGCCGACGGCGAATACGGCGATATTTACTGCATAGCACGCGCCCAATCCCGCCCAATAGAACCTGAAGAAGGTCTGTCCGAAGGCATGCTGCGCAAGAAGCTGCGCTAAGGCGTACGCGGTGGCTACGACATATCCGCCGACGAGGCACACGGCCAGCGCAATGGTGACGGCGCAATATGCCGCCGCGCGGACGCATGCCCTCCGCCCGCTGCCCCCGCAGGCAAAAAAGGTGCCGCCGAGGCAGTACAGCGGGTACAGCAGGGGGAAAACGGCGTAGAGGTCGCCAAAGTTACCGCAATACCACAATTCGCCGCTCACAAAGGGATATATGCCGCCGAATATCAGAACAAGCAGGAAATATACAGCCATGATCATTGTTGTCATGGCCACGGCGCCGAGCAGCGCGGCGACGATATCCCAAGCCGCCCTCTTGCGGAAGGACATGGGAAACATTCTCACCGCCGAGGGGCAGGCCGTGCGCGACGAGCACACCATGGCCGCGCAGAAGGACAGCGATATGCCGAATGAGATGAGAGCGACGTTGTACACCCAGACAGGCTCGAAGCCGAACAGTCCGTAGATGGCCGTGGACAGCACAACGGCCGCCACGCACGCCGCGCGGGCGGGCGTAAAACTCTCGAAGGCGCCGCGCGCTAAAATTTGGCAATAACTTGTGAAAGCCCTCATTTTACCCTCCTTATTTCTCGGGCGGAAAGTATGTCCGCGAAGTTACGGCGACAACAGAAATTGCCACCGCGCACGCGGTGATCGCGCCATATATGGCCACATACAGCCAGCCGAGCGGCATGATATCGAGCGAATACAGCGTATTGAACTGCCCGTAAATTTGGCTTACGCCTGCCCCCGACCTTACTATAAATATGGGGGCGAGGTTGGCAAGCGTATATATAACGGTGAATGTGATGGCAAAAGCGCTCTTCCCACGCCCGCCAATGCGCGACATTGTGACCGCGCAGGCCGAAACCAAAATGTACCTCAAAGCGCAGAACGCATAGGCGCACGCGCCCGGGCTGACCAGCCACACTATAGTGTGGTCGTACAGTTCCCTGAACGGTGCGTTGGCGCGCATATATTCGCTGACCAACGCAAACACTCCCACGCCCGCAAGGGTGACTGCGGCGGCTATGGCGTAATATACGCCCAAAAGATGACGGCCCCTCTGCCTCGATGTCAGCGGAAGCAGACAGAGATGTGCGTTGACGGCCGAATATGCCGCAACCAAGCCCGTTGCAAGAAGGGCGAGCGAGGTGAAGTCGGGTGTGAATACTATCTCCTGCGCATGCGCGGACGACATATCCGCCGCGCCCATGCCCGTAAACATGTTGAGGACGACGGCGACAAACACCCATATCACGGCCGCCGCGTCCGCCCCCTTCACCCTCGCCAAGGAGAGGCGGGCAAAGGCCCAAAATTGCTTTAGTGCCCGCATATGCCCTCCCCATCGCCGTCCGTAAGATAGAGAAAGAGCTCCTCCGTAGTAGGTATGCGCGCGTCGGGATATGCGCCGTCGTTCTTGACGAGCGCCGAACAGCCGTAGGCCGTCCGCCTGACGCCGAGGGCGCTTCTTTTCACCCCGTCGGTCAGCTCTGGCAGGTCGACTATGCGGTAGGAGGAGGATATGGCCACCTTGTCCTCGTTAAATATGATGCGACCGCCGTCCATTATGACTATGTAGTCGGCGATCTTGTCGAGATCTTCGGTGACATGCGTCGAGAAGAACACGGTGTGGCCCTCGTCGAGCATGAAGTCCTGCAATAGCGACATTATCTCGGCGCGGTCGGAGGGGTCGACGCCCGCCGTCGGCTCGTCTAAAATGAGAATTTCAGGCGACTGAGCGAGCGCGAGAACAATGCACAGCTTGCGCTGCATGCCGAGCGACAGCGAGGCCGCCCTCTTGTTCGGGGGAAGGGAGAATTTGCGGCAGAGGGCTTCGAACATTTCGCCGTTGAACGCGGGATATAGCGCGGCGAACGCACTTTTGAGCGACTTTATCTTCATGCCGAGCGGGAAGTGCGGACCGTCGAACACGCAGGCTATCTCACTGAGGATCTCCACCTCGTGATCGGCAAATTTTTTGCCGTCGTAGAGTATGCTGCCCGACTGCGGCCTCAGCTGCCTTGTCAGCGCCCTTATCAGCGTAGTCTTGCCCGCGCCGTTTTTGCCCACGAGCCCCGTAATACAGCCCTTCTTTATGTCGAGCGAGAGCGAATCCATTTTGAAATCTTTATTCTTTATTGTAAGGTCGCGTATCTCAACGGCGTTCATCGCTGTCTCCTCCCTCGTCGCCGATCATTTTTAAAAGTTTGCCGCGCCCCACTCCGCCCGAGGCGGCGTAGCGCACGAGTTCCTCCACCCTCTCCTTTATTTCGCGCAGAAATTTTTGCCTTACGTCGGCGCCCGCGCCCGAAACAAACACCCCTTTGCCCTGCAGGCTGTAGCACCAGCCGTCGGCGCAGAGGTCGTCGTAGGCGCGCTTTACGGTTATAATGCCCACACCCAGCTCCTTTGCCATCAGGCGTATGGAGGGCAGGGCGGAGCCTTGCAAGAGCTCGCCACACGTTATGGCCGAAACTATCTGCCGCTCTATCTGTTCGTATATGGGCGCGCCCGACAGCGGCGAAAGTATGATATGCATGCTTTGCTCCAAAACTGTTTCTACTGTTATTATACAATAGATACAGTAAAAGTCAAGTATTTTGCAATAATTTTTTTCAATTTCCCCTCCCGCTTACGCATTATGCTATTGTATTATTTGTATTAACTGTTATATCTGTATTATAAATTTTGCATTAACTGTACTATTATTTTAATTCCCCTCCCCCTTTTCTGTCATTTCGCAGCAAGAACGCTCTAACGTTCGCAGCCAAGAAATCTCCCAAAAAGGGAATGTCATTTCGGGCAAGCGTAGCGCCGCTTTCGCCATGAGCGCAAGTATTTTTGTTGAATGCGGACAAGATGCGAAACTGTAGCGAGTATAACGAGCGGAACGGAGAGGGCAAATAGAGTCGATATATTGCCCTTGGCAATTCGATATGCCCCGTTCGGGCTCGATATTGCCGCGAAGAGTCGCGTCCTCGATATGCGGCGCTAAAGTCGCCGCGTTGTGGCGGGAGTATTATAAACGCCCCGTTTGTCCGTCGGCTTACGCCTCCGAGATACGTTCGACGACGCGCACTCCTACATTATAAGGCGTCCTGCCTGTTCGGTGCGCTGCTCAGTATGACAAACGGAGCAAAATAGTCGGCGCACGGCCCCTTGGGGCAAGTGTCATTTCGGGCAAGCGTAGCGCCCTGCCTGTACAGGACATGTCATTTCGACTGAAGCCCGCCGCGCAAGGCGCGGCGGGCGGAACGGAGAATTCTCCACGGGTAAAGCATGTCATTTCGGGCAAGCGCAGCGTCGCTTTCGCCATGAGTGCGAGCTTTTTTGATGAACGCGAACAAGATGCGAAACTAAGCGAGGCTCTCAAGCCGAGCGCACGGAGAAATCTCCCCGGCTACGTTTCAGATACGATATATCCTAACTATAGCCTCCCCTTCGTATGGGGAGGTGTCTGCGTGCGAGAGCACGCAGACGGAGAGGTCGAAAAAAGAAAAAACGCCCCCTCAGTCGGCAACAAGTTGCCGACAGCTCCCCATATCGACGGGGAGCCATAGAGTGACGCCGCCCCGTCTGTCCGTCGGCTTAGGCCTACGAGATACGTTCGACGACGCGCACTCCTACATTATATAGCGTCCTGCCTGTTTGGTGCGCTGCTCAGTATGACAAACGGGGCATAGGGAGGTGCGCGGCCAAATGGCCGCGCGCCTCCCCTCCCTTATGTCATTTCGACTGTAGCGAGTGTAACGAGCGGAACGGAGAAATCTCCTCGGCTACGTTTCAGATACACTTTAATCACAACTTGTCCGTCGCTGTCGCGATGAGATGCCTCGGCGACGCGCGCTCACGTTTGGTTTTCTCCGAACCATTTCGGCGCGCTGCTCGGCATGACATGGGGGTGGGTATGGGTGCGCAGCCCCGCGAGCACCCTCCGAAAAGCAAGTAGCAAATCGCTAAAGCACCGCACCCGCGACAGAGGGGACGGGCAAAGGCGAATTTGCTTTCACGGAGTGCAAGAATTTTTACATTAGCTTCGCGCAAAACTGTAGTATTTGCGCGAAGGAGGAGCCGCAGGCGCTAATGTGATGAAAGGCAAATTCATTTGCCTTTCTCAGATAGGTGCCTTGCGGCGACGATGCGGCGACGAGGCGACGAACCCCCCGTAAAACTTATTATCCCCGCGGCAGTACGTCGCCGCGGGGTAATTTGCATAGTTATTATTCAATTTTAATTTCTTTTGAGGTTCTCCTCGCCTGACGGTCACTTGTGTTTAAAGCCGTTAGGGGTATCGTTCCCGTGCAGAAGGGCGTTTTGGCTCGCTCCCGGCAGCCGGCACTACAGTTGGTACCACTTGCCTATAATGCAGTTAATTGCCGTTACGCGGTTAGTTGCCGATCTTACTGCGAAATTAAAACCGTATCTACGAATTCGAACCTCTGTACACTGAACTGTACATTGGACTTTACCTGCCTTTTTCTTCGATTGCTCTTGAAAGTACTCTGTTTGTCATCGGTCAGTACCTCCCATAGCAAAGAATGTTGAGATTTTCTTTTAAGCGCTCCTAAAAGCGCCCGAGGAAACAGCTCGTATCATTTTCATAGTTGTAACCTCCTTTGGGTGGACTTCGGTATATCTATCTCTACGGGCGGTCGCACTCAGCTATCCGCTCAAATCAATAAACCTTGGCCCGCTTTCGCGGCTACTTGTATTTCATAACAGACTTACGCTCCTTGATTTGTGTTGCGCGCTAACACTTTTTGTAAGTTCTTTTCTTTTGTACTTTAAGTATACCATAAAAAAAATATTTGTCAATACCTTTTTTAAAATTTCTTTGTGAAAATTTTTTTACGCGGCCCAAGCGCTTTTTTTCCCCAAAACATTGCATTGGCAAAAAGGCGTGGTATAATATATACAAGAACAAATCGGGAGGAAAGACCATGAACGAAATAATCAAGAACATGACAGAACGCAGGAGCGTCAGAAAGTACCTCGCCACGCCCGTGCCCCAAGAGGCGATAGAGCAGATAGCCCTGGCGGGAGAGTACGCCGCGAGCGGCAGGGGCAGGCAGTCGGCCATGATCCTCGCCGTCACCAACGAAGAAGTTGTGCGCGAGCTTTCGGCCATAAACGCAAAGATACTCGGGCGGGAGGGCAGCGACCCCTTCTTCGGCGCGCCCGCCGTAATGGTGGTGCTGGCCGAAAAGGACGTGCCCACGCACGTTTACGACGGCTCGCTCGTTATGGGCAACATGATGAACGCCGCGCACGCGCTCGGCCTCGGGAGCTGCTGGGTGCACCGCGCCAAGGAGACATTCGAGCTGCCCGAGGGCAGGGCTCTGCTTGAAAGGCTGGGCATTGAGGGCGAGTACGAGGGCATAGGCAACCTTGTGGTGGGCTACCCCGCCGAGACGCCCGCGGCAAAGCCGAGAAAACAAAATTACGTTTACTATGTGAAATGACCGCGGGGCGGAGAGCCCTGCGAAGAACTAAATCGGTACAGGGGCGGGAGCGGAGCAGTCTGCTCCCCCTCCTGCCTTATTGTGGCAAAAGGGGCCGCGGCGGGCGTTTTCGCCCGCCGCGGCCCCCTTCTTCTTATTTTATTAAAGCTCATTTGCCGTTGACAACGTTTGTTGGCTTGCCTGCCATGAAGGCGGCGAGGTTGGCGGCGACGGCGTCCACCAGCCGCTGGCGGGTGCTTGCGGGCACCCACGCCACATGCGGGGTGATGACGGCGTGCTTTGCCCTGTACAGAGGGCAGTCCTTTTTCATCGGCTCGGAGGCGAGCACGTCGAGGCAGGCCCCGGCTATGCGCCCCGAATTGAGGGCGGAGGCCAGCGCGGCCTCGTCTATTATCCCGCCGCGGGCGGTGTTGATGATGACCGCGTCCCTCTTCATCAGCTCTATCGTGCGGGCGTTGACGAGGGCCTTGGTCTGCTCGGTGAGCGGACAATGAAAGGAGAGCACGTCGCTGCGGGCGAAGATGTCGTCGGAGGACACGAGCTCGTATGGGCAGTCGGCGGGGCGGGTGCGGGTGCAAACTATCACCTTCATGCCCAGCGCATCGGCCACGCGCGCCACGGCGCGGCCTATGTTGCCGTAGCCGTACACGCCGAAGGTGAGGCCGTACACCTCCCTCGTTTGCCACGGCATGTAGGAAAAGGTCTTGGCCCTCTTCCACTCGCCCTTGGCCACCGACGCGCTGTATTTATCGACGGCGCCGAAGGACATTAAAAGGAGGGCGAACACATGCTGACAGACGGCGTGCGTGGAGTAGGCGGGCACATTGCACACCGTTATGCCCCGCTCCGAACAGGCGACGAGGTCTACGTTGTTGTAGCCCGTGGCGTAGGTACCCACATATTTAAGGCGGGGGCAGCTTTGGATGAGCGCTCCGTCCACCACGGCCTTGTTTACGAGCAGCGCGTCGGCCTGCGCGGCCGCCCTTTGCAGGGCGGCGGGCGTGAGCACGTCGTAATAGGTCACGCTGCCGCAGCGCTCGAGGGCGGAGAAGTCGATATCCCCCGCCGAGAGAGTGCTGAGATCTACCGAAACAATTTCCATATCATTCCCCTGTCAATGTAAATAAAAATTCGTCGCCGCCGAGGGGCGTGGCGCGCTCGAAACGGGCGCTGTCGCCCTCGCCCTCGAGCACGAAGTAGTGCGGCTCGGCGCCCTCCATCAGCCTGAAGCAGAGCGCGTCGCCTATTATGTCGTCGATGATTATTCTGAAGAAGTGCAGGCGGAAGATGCCGTCGAGGAGATGCTCTCCCCTCACCGCGTCTATAGTCTGTTCGCCGCCGTAGTCGGTGTCGGCGGCATGCGACCATACCTCTATCTTAAGTTTCATACAACTATTATAACCCCTGCGCGCAAAAAAATCAATACTATTTTTTAATTTGCTATTTACTTAATGCCCGAGGGGTGTTATAATTGAATTACAAAAATTACCGGAGGGGAAAAATGAGCGAGAAAAACAATCTTAGCGACGTAAAATTCATAAGCATGGGCGAACTGCTGCTCCGCCTTTCGCCGCCCAACAACGAAAAGATACGCATGGCCAATCAATTCAACATAACCTACGGCGGCGCCGAGGCCAACATAGCCGTATCGCTTGCCAATCTGGGCGTCAACGCCTCCTATCTGACCGTGGTGCCCGACTCCTCGATAGGCAAGGCGGCGATAAGGTACATACGCTCCAACGACGTGCACTGCTCGCCCTGCATATATGTGCCCAAGGGCCGCATGGGCATTTACTTTCTGGAAGAGGGCTTCGGCGTGAGGGCGAGCAAAGTCACTTACGACAGAAAGGACTCGGCCTTCTCCAGGTTCGACTACTCGCAGATAGACTGGAAGAGCAAGCTTGAAGGCTTTACATGGCTACACCTTTCGGGCATAACGCCCGCGCTGTCCGAAAACTGCCGCGAGCTGATGATGCTTGCGCTCAAAGCCGCAAAGGAGCTGGGCATGACCGTCTCCTTCGACTGCAACTACCGCTCGGCGCTGTGGGGCTGGCAGGAGGCGCGCGACTGCATAACCGAATACCTGCCCTATGTGGACGTGCTGTTCGGCATAGAGCCCATAAATCTGCCGGGGCCCGACGGCAAAGACCTCAAGGACGGGCTTTCGATGAACCCCACCTACAAGGAGCAGGACAGGATATTCCGCGAGCTGGCCGCAAGGTACAACTTCAAGGCCATAGGCCGCCATGTGCGCTATGTGCACTCGGGCAGCGAAAACAGCCTGAAGGCCTTTTTGTGGTACGACGGCGAAACTTACGAAAGCCGCACATTCCGCTTCAACATTCTCGACCGCGTGGGCGGCGGCGACGCCTTTGCCAGCGGCATAATCTACGCCATGATGAGGCAGTTCGCGCCCGACGACATTGTCAACTTCGGCGTGGCCTCGTCGGTGATCAAGCACACCATGCACGGCGACTTCAACATAACCGACGACGAAGAATCCATTCTCAACCTGATGAACATGAACTACGAGATAAAGCGCTGACCCCTCCGCGCGTTCACCCGGCGGAGCGACCCGCTCCGCCCCGACGCGGGGAACAGCGCACAAAATATCCGATAGAATAAAGACTTGTTCCGATAGTGCCGCGCCACCCGTTGCCCCGGAGCGCGGCAAGCCTCCTATCAGCCTTCCGCCCGCGGCTTTAGCCGCGGGCGGAAGTGCTTTATTGCCGCATATGTGCGGGGTTATGTCCTTTTGTGGGTGACAAGTTCTACGGGCTTACCCTCGTCGGGATGGTTTATTTTTCGCAGAATGGCGCGGAAGCGGAAGAAGAATATCGTTCCGCAGATGAGCGCCGCGGTGGTGTCGGCCACGCCCTCGGCGAGGTAGACGCCGCCCACGCCCATAAAGACGGGGAAGATGAAGGCGAGCGGCACGAGCAGGAGTATTTTGCGCATTATGGCTATGAACAGGCTTATGCCCGCCTGCGTTACGGCCACAAAGGTGGTCTGACAGGCGCGCTGTATGCCGAACACGAGCATACCGAACACAAACAGGGGCATGTACCGCGCCGTAAGATCGAGTATGACGGGGTCGCTGTTGAACATTGCGCCGAACACGCGCGGCACGGACATCATGAGTATGCCCAGAAGGCAGCACCACCCGAAGCACACACCGAGCGTGAAGAAGTAGCACTGCTTTAGCCGCGCCTTGTGGCGGGCGCCGTAGTTGAAGGATATTATGGGGGTAACGCCCTGCGTGAAGCCCGCGATCGGCGTGGTGATGAGCGTCATGGAGGACTGCAGAATGGTCAGCACGGTGACGTAAGTGTCGCCGCCGAGCTCGGTCATGTCGCCGTAGTATTTGAGCCTTCCGTTGAGCACGAAGCCTATCACCGATTCGGTGGCCGACATCACGAATGAGGCCACGCCGAGCGCGGCTATGGCGCCGATTATGGCCAAGTCGGGCCGCATGAGCGACAGGTCGAGGCGGAGGGTGAGTCGCCTTCCCACGAGCGCGAACACCACAAAGCAGGCGCTTGCGAACTGGCTTATGACCGTGGCGACGGCCGCGCCCTTTACGCCCATGCCGAAGGTGAAGATGAAAAGGGGGTCGAGGGCGATATTGAGTATAGCGCCGACGAGCACAGAGAGCATGGCCGTGACGCTCTTGCCCTGCGCGGTGAGAAAGGTGTTGAGGCCGGTGGCGAGCTGCACGAAGAGCGTGCCGATAAGATATACGGTGAGATAGTCGTAGGCGTAGCCGAAGTTGCTCTCGCCCGCGCCTATGAAATAGAGCAGCGGCTCGGCAAAGGCGAATGCGGCGAGGCCGAGCGTCACCGAAAAGAACGCCAGAAGTATGAAGCCATTATTGAGGATGCGCCGCGCCCTCTCCTCGTTGCCCTCGCCGAGGGCCTTGGCCGCAAGGGGCGCGCCTCCCCCCGACACAAAGGCCGAAAAGGCGGCTATAAGCGTTATCACGGGCGAGCAGAGCCCCAGCCCGCCGAGGGCGGCCGTGCCCGCCTGACCGGGCATATTGCCTATGTAGATGCGGTCTACAATGTTGTAGAGGAGGTTGACTACCTGCGCGAGCACGGTGGGTATGCCCATTTTGAGGCACAGCCGCCACACCCTTTCGGTGCCCATCTGCTGTTCGTTCATGCCTATATTATACTCCTCCGCCCCTCGGCGCGCAACAATTTGCGCGCCCTTTTCATCCCCCCGCCTCAAAATGTGCGGCGGCAGGCGGGCCCGTCAGGCGGAAGGTTTTAAAATGTAGAGGGCGCGGGCGGCGTCGTAGACTATCTCGCGGCCGAGCGTTTCCATGAAGTAGGCGCGCAGAAAGGCCATATACCGCCTGAACGTGGCGACGGATATGCCGTATGTATTACAGCAGGCAACTATCTTTACGCCCTCATCGGTGCGGATGGCGTCGTACATTTTGAGTAAAACATAGCTTTTGTTCATTGTGGGTCATCATGGAGCGCTCCCTTTCTCCTTTTTGATTATTTGGCCGCTCTCGCATAGCTTCGGCGCGCGTCCGCGCCTTGTAAGAGCCGTGCCCTGACTATATAAAGTGTATCATATTCTGCGCGGCTTTTGTTGAGCGCAGATTTCCGAACGGGTAGAAAAATGTGCTTAATTTTTGGAAATTTACGCTTAATCGCTCCTTTTCGGCATAAAAAAGCGCCCCGCGCGGCGGCAGAACTGCCGCCGCGCGGGGCGCGCCGTTGACAGAGAAAATCACACTATTTCCATACGCACGGTTATGCAGTAGGACATACCCAAAGGCATCCGCGCGCACTCGAACCGCATGACTCCGCCGCCGTATGTGAAGGACACACCGCTTTGGTATTCTTGAAGGTCATCCGAGCCTTCGCTTCCGCCGTTGAGAAAGCACAGAGAAGCGCCGCCGGACGTCGTGCTCCATTCAAAGGTAATTTTTATGCGGTCGCCCGCCTCCGCCTTGGGCACTACCCAGAAGGGCTCGCCGGCAAAGGCCGTGAGGCGGTACTCCTTGCCGGCCTCCAGAGCGAATGGAGAGCTCTCGCTCCTGCCGTCGGAGGCCGACTGCTCTTCGAACACGGCTTCGAGCACGACGCCGCCTTTCAACGGGATATAATTTGAATTGACAAAATTGCCCTCGCCGTCGCGCCAGCCGAGGAAGGTACAGCCCTCCCTGTAAAGTGCGGGCAGGGCGAAGTGGCTGCCGCTCAAAAACTGTTCGGCTTCGCCGTATCTGAGCGTTACCCCCTCCACCTTATTTTCAAGCAATATCACCTCGGCAACGCGCGCACATGCTCGGTCTTTCCCCAACCCTTTCGGCGCGCTGCTCGGCATGACATGGGGGTAGGTGAGAGGGACGCGCGCCCTCGGGGGAGAGCATGTCATTTCGAGCACGAAAATCCCCATAGGAAAAGCATGTCATTTCGACCGAAGCACGCTTTGCGTGCGGAGCGGAGAAATCTCCCCGAGCTGCGTTTCAGATACACTATTACCTTATTCTCGCGCTTTAGCTTAGTATTTGCGCGAAATGAACGGCGGCCGCGCTATAATAGCGCGGCCGCCGCCCGTTTATATGACATCACAAAGTATGATCGTTAACCTGCCAACCCAAACACTACAGTTATAGAGTAACCCATTTGATCGGAAGTGACCGAGAGCTTGGAACCGTCAAATTGAAACTCGACTGTTTGCGATTCCTCGGGGCTCTCTGTTACTTCGCCGTTGGTCGTTTGGGTCTTTATTGCTATGATGACTTTTCCCTCGGCCTCTTGATATGTGCCTTCGGTTACGGTATTCATATAGGGTATCTTCCATACATAGGTGCCGTCGTCGTTGAAGGTGACGGTTGCACCCTTGTTGGCGACCAATGACTGTTGCAAAGACTCTTCGTCGACATTTTCGTCGTCGGAATAGCCCTTCTCATACGCAAACGTGTGCCCCGCAACGCTTTCAACTACGGGCTGATCGTCGGAGCCGGGGATGCCTTCAACAGTTATCGTACCATACTCTTCGCCCTCGGCAGGCTCGGTCAACGTAAATGTTATGCCCATAAGTTCGAGTTTGCCGTCCGCAATGGTATTATGGAGCACCATGTAGAGCACGTCCTCCACCATACCTCCCTGCCCGTCGGGCATATCGGTGTACATTACGATGGCCTCTTCGTAAACTTCGAAACGCAGACCCTGCATACCTGCGCTGCCGGGTATCTCGCCTACATACACGGCGGGGGTGCCTTCGGGGATATAGTGCGAGAGCAAGCCTTCGTCATTTACCGCAACAAGCATATCGGACGCCATATCGGTGATTACATAGTATCCGTACTGCTCGCTGTAGGTATAGTGATAGATATACCTATCGTCAAACTGCACATAGCCGTTGGCATAGAATGTGACCGTTTCCGCATTGCTGAACATTGTCAGTTCGTCAGCAACTCCGTATTGTTCAACTATGTCAACGCCCTCGAAGTCCATTGTAAGGCTTACAGTAATATAACACGTTACCATGCCGAACTGTTCATGCGTGTATGTAATTGAAATGTTAGCATTTCTGTTTGATACGTCGGCGTTGGAAAGGTTGGTGGCGTCTATCATCTCCCTTGTGATAACTACCTCTTCCTCCCATGTCCACCTAAGCACGCTGTTGTACATAGTGACAACAAGCGACTTGCCCACATAATTTTCGGCAAGGAACGCCTCGATATCGTCGCCTATACGATAGGTGGCGTTGACATTCTCATTTAAGTAGGCACGATCGCACCTCACATTTGCGGGGTCGTAAACGACGAGTTCGAAATTAAAATAATTATCTTCATAAATGACCGATATAGGATATACGCCCTCAACCGTAATGTTCACCGCGTCATCAGGCACCATATCTTCGGTGATGAGGACTTTTTCACTCGTTCCGTCGACATATGTGATAGTGGCGTAAAGTTCGGGCCATGCTCCCGTATCGTCGACGGGAACGGCGCTGTCGCACTCAAAGCTTATTACGGGAGGATCGGCGGGGTCGTAGACCTGCACTTCAACATTTTCGGTAAAGCCTTCGTATGTGATAGTTGCGGCATATGTGCCGGGCTGCGTGAAGTCGGGCTCGCCCTTGTCATACGATATCATCTCTTCCGTTACGGCAATTTCTGCATACGACCCGTCGGCATATTCGACATCGAGAAACATTTCGGGCAATCCCCCGCCTATCGGTGTGTAGTAGAGCCAGCCGGATAAAACTACCTGCACGACAGGTACGCCTTCGGCGGGGTCGTAGACGACGACGTTTACCTGACATGTGAAGCCTTGGTAGGTGATGGTTGCGGTATATGTGCCGGTCTGCGTGAAGTCGGGCTCGCCTTCCCATGCGAGCATTGAGTCGTCTGCCATAACCCACTCTGAGCTGGAGCCGCCCTCAATGTATCTATCTACCATAAACCCGATTTCGGGCGGTACGTTTTCGGCGGAAATTTCCGCATACATGGGATTCTTATTCGGCCTTATTTCCATTATCTGCCCTTCCTCATAGGCGGGGCGGATATAGACGGTAAACTGCGTTTTCACCCCGTTATACTCTACTATGCATTCCCACTTGCTGTCCGGCTGAGTGAAATCGGGAGCGCCGTAAGTAAACATTTCTGGCGTGATTTGCACATACTCTACATGTCCGTCGGTATAGTAAACTTCAAGCGGCATATCGGGCCAATAGCCCTCTTCCGTCACAGCCTCAAATTCAGTTGAACCGTTATATTGAATATAATCTATTTTAACTTCGGGTTCGGGGTCGGGCTGTTCGGCGGGGGTCTTTATGTTGCACACAAATGTCCAGCCGCCCTCGTCGTAGCGGTATATATCGTAGGCGTCGATATCGAACCAGATATCGCCGAGGTTGTACTCGCCTTCGTAAGGAGAGCCCTTTTCAAAATACCACTTTGTGCCGTCCTCGCCGTCCTGTCCCGGAGCGCCGTCTTGACCGTCTTGACCGTCCTGTCCGGGCTGACCGTCCTCGCCGGGGGCGCCGTCCTCGCCCGTCACCTTGCCCACGGTGACCGAAGTTCCGTCGGTGTAGGTGATGACAAGCTCGCCCTTTTCGTTTATGGTGACGGAATCAATGCCCTTGCCGTCGGCGCCGTCCTGCCCGGGAGCGCCGTCCTGTCCGTCATTGCCGTCCTGTCCGGGCTGACCCTGTTCGCCCTGCTCACCCTTTATGCAGCCGATGAGCTGCCAGCCCTCGGCCGTCTTTTCGTACACGTTGAAAGTAGTTTTGTCAAGGTAGAGGTCGCCGACCTTGCCGACTTCGGCCGCGGGCGCCGAAGTGCCCGTTATCCACGTTGCGCCGTCCTGTCCGTCCTCACCGTCCTGTCCGTCTTGGCCGGGCTGACCGGGGGTACCCGTGCCGTCCTGTCCGTCCTCGCCGTCGGCGCCCTTTATGTTGCCGACTTTGGTCCAGCCCGAGGCGACCTTCCGATAGATATCGTATGTGGCGGCGTCGCGGCACATGTCGCCCCCTTTGCCCGCCGCGGCCGCAGGCGCGCCGCTGCCGACGAGCCATGCCGAACCATCCGCGCCGTCTTGGCCGTTCTCTCCGTCGGTGCCATCCTGTCCGGGAGCGCCGTCTTGACCGTCTTGGCCGTCTTGACCGGGCTGCCCCTGTTCGCCCTGCTCGCCCTTTATGCAGCCTATGAGCTGCCAGCCCTCGGCCGTCTTTTCGTACACGTTGAAAGTAGTTTTGTCGAGGTAGAGATCGCCGACCTTGCCGACTTCGGCCGCGGGTGCGGCGGTGCCCGTTATCCACGTTGCGCCGTCGGCTCCGTCCTCACCGTCCTGTCCGTCCTGGCCGTCCTGTCCGGGGGTACCCGTGCCCGTGCCGTCCTGTCCGTCCTCGCCGTCGGCTCCCTTTATGTTGCCGACTTTGGTCCAGCCCGAAGCGGCCTTCTGATAGATATCATATGTGGCGGTGTCGAGGTACATGTCGCCCTCTTTGCCCGCCGTGGCCGCAGGCGCGCCGCTGCCGACGAGCCACGCAGAGCCGTCCTTACCGTCCTCGCCGTCCTGTCCCGGAGCGCCGTCCTGACCATCCTGGCCGTCTTTGCCCGGGGCGCCGTCGGCGCCATCTTCGCCGGGATCGCCCTTGTCGCCCTTTTCGCCTTGAGGGCCCTTTACGCTTTCAAGCCATTCCTCGTAGGTGAGGGGCTCGTCGCCATTTTCCTCGGCGTAGGCCACATAGAGCTGATATACGGCGTAGATATCGTCGTTGCTGCTCTCTTCGGCGGGCTTATCGTCGCAGCCGGCCAGCGAGAAGGCGGCAGCCGCGGCAAAACAGCCGGCAAACATTGTGCCAAGCACTATGCGTGCAAATTTGTTCTTTTTGCTCATATTAACTCCCTATTATATTATATTATTGTCTATCCGCCCGCCATTTAGCGCGGGCGAAAATATTTTGCAATCAATGTTTTTAATCTTTGCCGCAGGCAAAGATTAGAGGGATATCCCTCTGTTGATAGATAATGTTGACTAATTTCGGCGCAGAAGCGGGCGACTTGCCGTCGATAAAAAAGGTATATCTTGCGGGACGCGGCCTCCCTGCGGCGCCGTAAAAGTAAGCAGGCGTTTTACCGCTCTATCACGGTAAAGTTATTATACAATATTTTGGTTAAATTGTCAACCCATGCAGCAAAATTAGCGCAGAAAAATGACAACTATTTACTATTTGACTCCTCCTTCCTCCTCACCCTTGTATAGGCGAAACGCACGGGCGGGTGGGCGGGGCAGACTTGTCATCCCGAGCGACAGCGAGGGATCTCATTGTCTTACTGCTCTAAAGCCCATACAGAGATGCCTCGGCAACGCGCGCACATGCTTGGTTTTTACCCAACAATTATGGCGCGCTGCTCGGCATGACAATGGGGTAGGAAGAAGGCGGCGCGCTGCTCGGCATGACATGGAGGTAGGTGAGAGTGGCACGCCCTCGGAGAGGGCATGTCATCTCAAGCGCGAGAAATCTCCCCCTCCTCGGTAGAGCATGTCATTTCGAGCGTAGCCGAGAAATCTCCCGGGCTATGCTTCAGATACACTTTGTACCACTCCGCGAAGCGTGCGCAGCTTTGCGAGCACCCTCCGAAAAATAAGTAGCAAATCGCTAAAGCACCGCACCCGCGTCAGAGGGGGCGGGCAAGGGCGAATTTGCTTTCACGGAGTGCATATATCCTTACCACAGCCTCGCGCTTTAGCTTAGTATTTGCGCGAAAGAGGAGCCGCAGGCGCAAAAAGCAAACAAGACAGGTCACACCTGCCTTTTTGCAAAATAATTTACCTTAGCCTCACGCAAAACCGTGGATTTTGCGCGAAAGAGGAGCCGCAGGCGCAAAAGGAAAGGAAGGCAAAGAATTTGCCTTCCTTCAAAATGCGCCTTGCGGCGACGAGGAGAAATCTCCCCGATACCGCTTCAGATACACTTTTCCGCTTATTCTTTTTGTATTGACTGTATCTTCTGTATTATCTATATTATTAAAAGTGTATTGATTGTATTAAATTTGGGCATATTTTAAGCCGCCCGCGGCGTTTGCCGCGGGCGGCTTACAGCGCTTTGCGCCTTTAACTTTTAAACTTGCCCGCAGTTTATGCGGCGGGAGAATCTGTCAACTCTGCCTCTATATCAAATGTGCCGTCGGCGTTAAAGATTATAGTTTGGCCGCCGACAAAGGGCAACTCTCCGTCGACAATGGCGTTAACAGTTGTTGCAATCGCGACATCCCCCGTCCTCATTACGACATAGTCGTCATACACAACCATAACGGGGCCATTCTCGGGGTTGACGCTCATTGTATATTGCTGCCCCTCACCTTCGGGAATGTAGGGCGTCAGCGTCATTGTGCCGAGGTCGTACGAATATACAAGGTCTATCGCCCCAATACCGGCCATTTCAATATTTATTATTATGAGCCCGTTGCTGTATGTCCACGACGACATAGTCAGCACCATGTTGGTGCCGCCCATGCTGCCGTCAGGATAAAAAATTACGGTATCGTCGGAGTCAAAATCCGGGATTATCAGGCTCATGTCGATATTAAACTCCGCGCCTATTATCTCTTAGGGTATGACGCCCGGGTTGACAACGGGATCGTCGGAGGGATTATCGCCGGGATTTTGGCCGATATCCCCGTTGGCGAGCAATTCCTCGATAGTCATTGTAGAACCGCCGCCAACGTCAACTACGCCCCCGCCTATATCCTTCAGCGTTGCGGGGCCGTAGGTCATCGAGGCGCTCAGCGTGGTCTGAGTGGTCACGCCGTACGAGGGCGCCGCCGCGGCAAAGTCTACCGCCAATCCCGTCAGAGCGTCGTTGTCGCCGAGCTTGAGCGAAATGCTCATCTTGCTCAGCCTGAGAACGTAGTCCTCCGACTGAGGGGTGTCCTTTATGGTCATCGCGCCGTCCTTGAAGGAGATGACGCCCTTATTTTCATTGAAATCATCGACTATGCTGTCTATGGTGACGGCCTCGGTGGTACCATCGGTGCCGTCCCCGCCCGTTCCGCCGCTGCTTGCAACAATGTCGGCGAGCAGCGTTTCGCCAATGGCCTTATCCATGCCGAGCTGCTTTGCGAAGTCCTCGTCGGTGAGAATGCCCTCCACATAGTCGTAGAGCGACTGCCCCTCCTCCGCCTCGGGCAGGGTGACGGGCAGAGTTACGCCGAGCATTGCGGTTATGGCCGCCACCGTGGGGGCGATATCCTCGGCGCCGACCACAAATTCGAGCGCAGCAAAGATATTTTGAACTATGGTGCTGTCGTAGACGTCGAGCACGGTGGTTTTGTCGTCGAAGGAGTTGACGAGCTCGTCAACGGCATTCCACATGCCCTCGGCCGCCTTAACGAAGTCCAAAGTTATGGTCTTGCCCTCGGTGGAGGCCGCATGATAGTCCTCGGCTATCGAGGCCAGCGCAAATGCCGCCGAAGGGTCGGCCCCGACATAGGGAATTGCAGAAATCAAGGCGACCAGCGTTTGATCCGTGCCGATATCGGTGAGGCTTGTGTACATGAATGACTTGCCGGCAAAGTCGGTCTGCGCCTGTTCGAAGGGAATGTCGGAGGGCGCAAACAGGTATTGTCCGCGCATGAAGTAGTAGCCGTACTCGGTGGCAGTCTGGCCGGCGGAAACCGTCCAATTTCTGGCTATCTCCACGTCGAAAGCGGCGTTTTTAATGTCGGCCGCGCCCTTAACGGAGTAGCCCTCCGAGTAGCTGCCGCCCGTGATGGTTTCACCCGAACTCGTCGTCGAGTAGTCGGCGCTGAAGGTCAGGGCGGTGTATGTACCTTCCTCCACGGCGGCCTGTGTGGCCGAGTGTGCGTCTTTGATGAGTGTGCGCGTCTTGCTGTCGCCGCAGGCCGAAAGGGCCATGGCGCCCGAAGCGAGCGAAAGTGCGGCCACGAGCGCGACCGCGCTCTTTAACATTTTCATATATATTCTCCTTATAAATTTTATGGGCTTGCCGCCCTTTGTATGCCCATTGTAGCATATATAGCCGCAATTTGCAACAAAAAGATATAAAAATTTTGGCGGTTAACAAAAAATTAAAATTTCTCACAAAAATTTAGCCTGCGGGTATTGAATATCGCGCGCGCGTGTGGTATAATTTAATGGATAAAAAATTAAGGGGGGCACCATGAAGGACAAAAACTGCGCCTATTGCACGGGCGGCGAACTTTTGGATAAGTTCGGCATTTATATCTGCGATCTCAGCGTTTCAACGCTCATACTCTTTAAGGAGCAGTCCAAGCGCGGGCGGTGCATAGTCGCCTATAAAGACCATGTAAGCGAGATAGTCGACCTCGACGAAAACGAGCTCAACGCCTTTATGGCCGACGTAAAGCGCGCGGCCGAGGCGATACACAAAGTGTTCGGGCCCGATAAATTAAACTACGGCATGTACGGCGACACGGGCGGGCATCTGCATGTGCACCTGTGTCCCAAGTACCGCGGCGGCGACGAGTGGGGCGGAACTTTTACAATGAACCCGGGTAAGATATTCCTTACCGATGATGAATACGGCTGGATGATAGAAAAGATAAAGGCCGCACTTTAAAACGCATGCGCCCGCTCCTACCATGCCTTTACAGAGGCGAATAGCTCGAGGGTGGGCGGGGCACGCCTCCCCTTGGGTAGAGCATGTCATTTCGAGCGTAGCCGAGAAATCTCACAGGCTACGCTTCAGATACTCTCCTACCGCTCCGCGAAGCGTGCGCAGCCTTGCGAGCACCCTCCGAATAATTGGTAGCAAATCGCTAAAGCACCGCACCCGCGAAGGGGGGCGGGCAAGGGCGAATTTGCTTTCACGGAGTGCAGAAATTTTTACCTTGTTCTCGCGCAAAACTGTAGTATTTGCGCGAAAGAGGAGCCGCAGGCGCTAAAGGCGGACAAGGCAAATTACCATTTGCCTTGTTGCAAAAAGCGACTTGCGGCGACAAGGAATTCCTTACATAAAACAATACATAAAGCCGATATGGAGGTAATAAATGGCTCATAATGTAATTGCCGAGGCAAAGCGGTGCCTCAACTGCAAAAATCCGCTGTGCAGAAAGGGGTGCCCGATAAATACCGACATCCCCGGCTTCATCTCCGCCTTTCTGAAGGGCGACATAGACGAGGCAGGCAAAAAACTTTTCGACAACAACCCCCTCTCGGTGGTGTGTTCGATAGTGTGCAACCACGGCAACCAGTGCCAGGGTCACTGCGTGCGCGGCATCAAGGGCGAGCCCGTGGAGATATCCACCATTGAAAACTACATTTCCGAAAGATATCTCGACAGCGTGCACCTCACCAACGCCGAGCCCAACGGCATAAAGGTGGCCGTTATAGGTTCGGGGCCGGCGGGCATAACCATTTCGATAAAGCTTGCGCAGCTGGGTTACGACGTTACCGTGTTCGAGAGCAAAACGGACATAGGCGGCGTGCTGCGCTTCGGCATACCCGACTTCCGCCTTCCCCATGCGATAATCGACAGATATAAGCAGCTGATGCTCAATCTGGGCATAAAGATAAGGCTCAACGTTACGATAGGCAAGGCCTTTGGCATAGAGGAACTGTTCCGCGACGGATTCAAGGCCATTTCGATAGGCACGGGCGTAACGTGGCCCATTGCCCTGAACATTAAGGGAGAAACGCTTGGCAACGTGCACTATGGCGTTCACTTTTTGGAGAGGCCCGAAGGCTACGAGCTTGGCAAGAGCATGATAGTTATCGGCGCGGGCAACGTGGCCATGGACGTGGCCAGAACGGCCCTCAGAAGAGGTGTGAGAGATGTTAAAATAGTCGTGCGCTCGGACAGGTACACCGCCAGCGACGAGGAGAAGGAATACGCCGAGATAGAGGGCGCGCAGTTCATATTCAACAAGGCGCCCGTGGAGATCTGCGACGAGGGCGTGTACTTTGCCGACACCGTCTGCGACGAAAACCACAAGGTTATTTCCACCTCGGACAAGCCCGAGCTTATGAAGGCCGACACGGTTATGATATGCGTCAGCCAGCGGCCCTCTAACCTGATACTCACCACCACCAAGGGGCTGGAAGTCAACGAGCGCGGCCTTGCCAAGATAGACCCCGTTACAGGCGCGACCACGCGCCCCGGCGTGTTTGCCTCGGGCGACGTAGTGAAGGGCGCCAAGACGGTGGTTGAGGCCGTGGAGCAGAGCAAGCGCGTTGCCCTTGCCATGCACGAGTACCTGCAGGGGCTTGAAAAGTAATTGTTATCGGCAATATAGACGGGTAAGTTTGTCATTTCGAGCGTAGCCGAGAAATCTCCCCGTAAAAGGAATGTCATTTCGAGCGTAGCCGAGAAATCTCACGGGCTACGTTTCAGATACACTTTTACCGCACTATGGCTCCCCGTCGCTATGGGGAGCTGTCGGCTACTTGTTGCCGACTGAGGGGGCGTTTCTTTTCTTTCGACCTCTCCGCCCGCGCGTTCACCGCGCGGGCACCTCTCCATACGAAGGAGAGGCTATAATAAGGATATATCGTATCTGAAAATGGCACTGGGGGGATTTCTCCGTTTCGCCCGCCGCGCTTTGCGCGGCGGGCTTCAGTTTCGCATCTTGTACGCGTTCAACAAAATTGCTCACGTTTCAAGCGAAAGCGGCGCTTACGCTTGCCCGAAATGACACCTTAATATTTGGCGGGGCGCGGCCTAAAGGCCGCGCCCCGCCCTCCTGCCTTTGCAGAGGCGCAGATATTCTTACCACAGCCTCGCGCAAAACTGTAGTATTTGCGCGAAAGAGGAGCCGCAGACGCTAAAAGCGAACAAGGCAGGTTCACCTGCCTTGTCGCAAAACGAGCCTTGCGGCGACGAGGCGCGCTGCTCGGCATGACAAGGGGGTGGGTGGGAATGGGTGCGCAGCCCCGCGAGCACCCTCCGAAGAACAAAAGCAAACGAACATGTAGCCGTGCCGCAACTTTAGTTGCGGCTTGCAAAGGTGAGTTTGCGTTTCGCGCGGAGCGCAGATATTTTCACAGCAGCCTCGCGCAAAACTGTAGTATTTGCGCGAAAGAGGAGCCGCAGGCGCTAAAGGCAGACAGGGCAGGTTCACCTGCCTTGTCGCAAAACGAGCCTTGCGGCGACGAGGCGCGCTGCTCGGCATGACAGGGGGGTGGGGTGAGTGGTGCGCGCGCCCTCGGGGAGAACATGTCATTTCGAGCGTAGCCGAGAAATCTCACGGGCTACGTTTCAGATACACTTTTACCACACTATGGCTCCCCGTCGCTATGGGGAGCTGTCGGCTACTTGTTGCCGACTGAGGGGGCGTTTCTTTTCTTTCGACC
>CALVRO010000020.1 GCA_944358655.1 uncultured Clostridia bacterium
GCATTTGCTTTTCTCCTTTTTGTCATTTTGCTAAATGTCCAATTTCATTATACCACATTCCTTCGGTCGAAATGACATCCTGTATTTTTATGTCATTTCGGGCAAACGAAGCGCGGCCCCCTCGGACAGAGCCCGTCATTTCGAGCGTAGCCGAGAAATCTCCACGGGTTAAGTTTCAGATACGATATATCCTTATTATTGCCTCTCCTTCGTATGGAGAGGTGGCCGCGCGGTCAACGCGCGGACGGAGAGGTCGAAAAAGAAAAAACGCCCCCTCAGTCGGCAATAAATTGCCGACAGCTCCCCATAGCGACGGGGAGCCAAGGTGTGGCGCTGCCCCGTTTGTCCGTCGGCAGATATTTTCACCGCAGCCTCGCGCAAAACCGTGGCTTTTGCGTGAAAGAGGAGCCGCAGGCGCTAAAGGAATGGAAGGCAAATTCATTTGCCTTCCTACGATAGGCGCCTTGTGGCGACGAGGCGCGCTGCTCGGCATGACAAAGGGGTGAAGGGAAGATTGTTTACAAGTTTGATTTCTCTCCCCGTGAGATTTCTCCGCTCCGTTTGTCGGGCAGAAGGCCCTCCTCTCTTCGGTCGAAATGACATCCTGTATTTTTATGTCATTTCTGGCAACGAAGCGCCGCCCCCTCGGACAGAGCCCGTCATTTCGAGCGTAGCCGAGAAATCTCCCCGGTTACATTTCAGATACACTCATTACCACTCCGCGAAGCGTGCGCAGCTCTGCGAGCACCCTCCGAAGAACATGTAGCAAATCGCTAAAGCATCGCACCCGCGAAGATGGTGCGGGCAAGGGCGAATTTGCTTTCACGGAGTGCAGATATCAATTCCTCAGCCTCGCGCAAAACTGTAGTATTTGCGTGAAAGAGGAGCCGCAGGCACTAAAAGCGGACAAGACAGGTTATACCTGCCTTGTTGCAAAAAGCGCCTTGCGGCGACGAGGAGAAATCTCCCGGGTTCCTTTTCAGATACGATTTATCCTTATTATTGCCTCTCCTTCGTATGGAGAGGTGGCCGCGCGGTCAACGCGCGGACGGAGAGGGCGGTATTCTATTATTCAATCCTATCGGGCACCGCAAGGGGCATATAGAATTGCCGTGGGGCAATAATCGACTTATTTTAACGCCATTTTCTAAGGAGAACGTGCGCTTGATCTCCCTGCTTATCGCCGTCATCTACATAAGTTTCATAGGCCTCGGCCTGCCCGACTCGCTGCTCGGCTCGGCGTGGCCCGTCATGCGCGAGCAATTTGGCGTGCCCGAGGGCTGGGCGAGCATTATTTCCATCATCATAGGCATGGGCACCATATTCTCCAGCCTCATGAGCGACAGGCTGACCTCCCGCTTCGGCGCGGGCGCGGTCACGGCCGTCAGCATTGCCGTAACGGCCGTCGCTCTCTTTCTCTTCTCCGTAAGCACCAAATTCTGGATGCTCGCCCTGTTCGCTGTGCCCTACGGTCTCGGCGCGGGAGGGGTGGACGCCGCCCTCAACAACTACGTCGCCCTCAATTTAAAGAGCCGCCACATGAGCTGGCTGCACTGCATGTGGGGCGTGGGCGCCTCGGTCAGTCCCTACATAATGGGCTTTGCGCTCGCGGGCGGCGACGGGTGGAACGGGGGCTACCTCATAGTCGGGATAGTGCAGTCGGTAATAACGGCCTTCGTTGTGCTCAGCCTGCCGCTGTGGAAAAAGTGCGCCCGCCCCGTTGCGAGGGCGGAGGGAGGGGAGGCCCCTCCCCGCAGGCCGCTCGGCTTCGGGCAGGTATTTGCCATACGCGGCGCCGCCACATACTTTATCTGCTTTTTCTGCTACTGCGCCGTGGAGCAGACCTCCATGCTGTGGGCCTCGAGCTACATGATAGCCCACAACGGCTTTTCCAAGGAGCTGGCCTCCATGTTCGGCAGCCTCTTCTTTATAGGCATAACGGCAGGCAGGGCGCTCAACGGCTTTCTCACCATAAAGTTTTCGGATAAACTGCTCATCCGCTGCGGCAGCGCGCTCATAGTCGTCGGCGTGGCACTTACTGCCGTGCCCGCGGGATGGGCGACTGCGGCGGGCTTTGTTCTGACGGGCCTCGGCTGCGCGCCCGTCTACCCCTGCATAATCCACTCCACGCCCGCGCTGTTCGGCGCCGAAAATTCGCAGGCCGTAGTCGGCATGGAGATGGCCTTCGCCTATATCGGCGGCCTCGCCTCGCCGCTGTTCGGCGCCCTCCTCGGCGCAATGCCCATAACAATACTTCCCGCATATGTGGGGGTCTTTCTCGTTCTGATGATAGTAATGCACGAAATTTCAGTCAAACTTGCCAAGAGATAGAGTATGAAAAAAATTGCCCTCGCCGCATACGGCTTTGTAAAAAAGGAGGCCGTGCTCTGCATAGCCGTCCTCCTCGCCATAGTTTCGGCCTTCTTTGTGCCGCCCTCCGCCGAATATCTCGGCTATATCGACTGGGATACGCTGTGCATGCTCTTTGCGCTGATGGCGGTCATGAAGGGCTTTCAGGGCGCGGGGCTCTTTTCCTTCCTCGCGGGCAGGCTGTTAAAGAGGGCGAACACCTCCAAAAAGCTGATGGCCGTGCTCGTCTTTCTGCCCTTCTTTCTGAGCATGGCAATAACCAACGACGTGTCGCTCATCACCTTTGTGCCCTTCGCCATAATAGTTTTAAAGGCGGCAGGGCTCGAAGATCTCATTCTCTCCACCGTCGTACTGCAGACGCTTGCCGCCAACCTCGGCAGTATGCTCACGCCCATAGGCAATCCCCAAAACCTGTATCTTTACAACACCTCGGGCATGTCATTCGGCGAGTTGGTGCTCGTCATGCTGCCCTACGTCGCCCTCTCGGGCGCCATGCTCGCCGCTGCGGTGGCGTGCTTCAAGTCCCGCCCCGTGTGCGGAGTGGAGGTGGAGGGCAAGCTTGCGGGCGCCTTTCCGCTCGCGTGGCCGTCGGTATTTTTTATCGTCTGCCTGCTCGCCCTATTCGACGTGTTCCCCGCGGCGGGGGTCGTGCCCGCCACGGCGGTCATTGCCGCCGTCGTGCTCGTCTTTCTCTTAATCTTCGACCGAAAGACGCTCGCGCGGGTCGACTATTCGCTGCTCGTCACCTTCGCCGCACTCTTCATATTCATAGGCAACATGGGCAATATCCCCGCCTTCCGCGGCTACCTCACTTCGATAATTTCAGGCAATGAGGAGCTTGTGGCCGTGCTCGCAAGCCAGGTGTTGAGCAACGTGCCCGCGGCGCTGCTGCTCTCGGGCTTCTCTTCCGAGTGGCCTGCCCTCATAGTCGGCTGCAACATAGGTGGCCTCGGCACGCTCATCGCCTCCATGGCCAGCCTCATCTCCTACAAGGCCGTCGCGCGCGACTATCCCGCGCTCAGGCCCAAATACCTCGTAAAATTCACGCTGTGGAACGTTGCCTTCCTCGCCGTGCTCATCGCCGAAATGTTCATTATCTCGGCCATATCATAGGTCGTATATGGTTTTTTTATGGGCGGCGCCGCAGACATTGGGTCTGCGGCGCCGCCCGTCCTTTGTGCCATACCGGACGGGTATAATAAAATATGGCAGTTTATTTTTGCCGCCGTACCCTTGACAGCTTTTTTCTGTCGTGGTATAATTAAATTGAAAACAACATATATGCCCCTCTTTTAAGGAGAATAAAGCGTCCTATGGAATGGTTCATAAACCTCAGCGCCGCCGAAAAGACATATTTTATAATAGCCTGCATAGCCAGCGTTTTTTTGGTGGTGCAGATAGTTATAATGCTCTTTTCGCTCGGCGGCGGCGACTTCGATATCGACGACGTGTTTGACGGCGACGTCGACACCGACGGCGGCCTGTCCATTTTCACCGTCAAAAGCATGACGGCCTTCTTTGCCCTCGGCGGGTGGTGCGGGTTTGTTTCGCAGACCTTCATGCCCCAAAACATCTGGGCGCCCATACTCATTGCCTTTGCCACGGGTACGGCGGCGCTGTTCGCTGTCGCCTTCGCCATGCGCGGCATTGCCAAGCTGCAGTGCTCGGGCAATATCGTAAAAGGCAATCTCGTCGGCTGTACGGCCACGGTGTACGTTTCCGTGCCCGAAGGGCGTACCGGCAGGGGCAAGATAACGCTCACCGCGCAGGGCAGATATATGGAGATAGACGCCGTCACCGACGGCGAGCGCCTGCCCGTTGACACCACCGTGGAGATCTGCGAATACTCCGACGATTTCGCCGTAGTCCGCCGCAAGTAAGTAAAGCCGTGGTTGAAAAATTTGCCCTGTTATGGGGTTGTCATTTCGACTAAGGTGGCCGCGCCCCTGCGCGTCCGCCGCACGGAGAAATCTCCTCGGCTATAAGGTTGTCATTTCGGGCAAGCGCAGCGCCGCTTTCGCCATGGACGCAAGCATTTTTGATGAACGCGAACAAGATGCGAAACCGAAGTGAGCGTAAGCGAACGGAGCGGAGAAATCTCCTCGGCTTAGCTTCAGATACACTTATGCCACAACTTATCCGCCGCTGTCGCGACGGGATGCCTCGACTACGCGCGCACACGCTCGGTTTTATTCCAACAATTATGGCGCGCTGCTCGGCATGACAAGGGGGAAGGGAAGTGGGGTGGCGCGCCGCCATTCCTCGGGTAGAGCCTGTCATTTCGACTAAACGAGGACTTTAGGCCGAGTGCACGGAGAAATCTCCTCGGCTACGCTTCAGATACACTTGTTCCTCAATATGGCCTCTCCTTCGTATGGAGAGGTGGCCGCGCGGTCAACGCGCGGGCGGAGAGGTCGAAAAAAGAAAGAACGCCCCCTCAGTCGGCAACAAGTTGCCGACAGCTCCCCATAACGACGGGGAGCCGAAATGCGGGAATATCGTATCCGAAGCGGTACCCGTGAGATTTCTCGGCTACAAACGCTTGCGCGTTTTTCGCTCGAAATGACACGCTCTCTCTCGGCTGCGTTTCTGATACATTTTTGCTTCAACTAACCAAAATTTTTTGCGAGAACAATATTTTTTAGGAGTATATCATGACAGAAGCAATTATTGCCATAGTAGTAGTTGTTGTGCTGCTGGCGGTGATGATAATTCTCACCGTCGCGCTTCGCTACAAAACCTGTCCGCCCGACAAGATAATGATCATCTACGGTAAGCTCAAAGCTTCGTCGGACGGCACATATGCCTCGTCCAAGTGCATCCACGGCGGTGCGGCGTTCGTGTGGCCATTCTTCCAGAAGTACACCTTCATGGATCTGACGCCTCTGTCCATATCCGTCGATCTGAAGAACGCGCTCTCCAAGCAGAATATCCGCATAGACGTGCCCTCCATTTTCACCGTGGGCATCTCCACCGACCCCGGAATAATGCAGAACGCCGCCGAAAGGCTGGGCATGCTCAAGCTCACGCAGATAAGCGACCTCGCGCGCGACATAATCTTCGGTCAGCTCCGCCTCGTCATCGCCACTATGAATATCGAGGAGATAAACTCCGACCGCGATAAATTCCTCGAGGCCATTTCGCGCAACGTTGAGGGCGAGCTCAAAAAGCTCGGCCTGCGCCTCATCAACGTCAACGTCACCGATATTTCGGACGAGTCGGGCTACATCGTCGCCCTCGGCAAGGAGGCTGCGGCCAAGGCCATTAACGACGCCCGCATCTCCGTTGCGGAAGAGGACAAGAAGGGCGCCATAGGTCAGGCCAACGCCAAGATGGAGGAGCGCATACGCGTAGCCGAGGCCGAGTCGGCCGCCATCGACGGCGAAAACAAGGCCAAGGCCGACATAGCCCGTTCGCAGGCCACCCTGCGCGAGAGGGAGGCCGAAGCTTTGAAAGTGGCCGTCGCCGCCGAAAAGGTGCAGGCCGCAAAGGCGTTGGAGGAGAGCTACTCCGCCGAACAGGCCGCCGAAGTGGCGCGTGCCGCGCGCGAAAAGGCCACCAAGGAGGCCGACATAATCGTCGCCGCCGACATTGAAAAGCGCAAGCTCGAAATTGAGGCCGAGGCCATAGCCGAACAGACGCGCAGAAAGGCGCAGGGCGAGGCCGACGCAATATATGTAAAGATGGACGCCGAGGCCCGCGGCGTGCGCGAAAAGCTCACCAAACAGGCCGAAGGTATGGACGCCCTCGTCAAGAGCGCGGGCACCGCTCCCGACGCCGTCCGCCTGCTCATAGCCGACAAGCTCGAGGCCATCGTCGCCGAACAGGTGAAGGCCGTTTCGGGACTGAAGATAGACAAGGTCACCGTCTGGGACGGCGGCGCCACCGCCGACGGCAAGACGCAGACGGCCAACTTCCTCTCGGGCCTCTTAAAGTCGCTCCCTCCCCTCGAGGAGATCTACAACATGGCCGGGCTCTCGCTGCCCTCCGTCATTTCCCCCGTAAAGAGGGAGGAGGCCGAAGGCTCCCCCGCGCCCCAAGAGAGTGCCCCCGCCCAGCCTCCCGCGCCGCCCAAGGGCCCCGCGAAGGACAAAAAATAATAGTTAAGTTTGTAAATGCGTGCGCCGCTGCAGACCTTGCGTCTGCGGCGGCGCTATTTTTGTTCCGTAATACTGTTTTTTTAACGCGCAATACGGTAATTTCTTTACCGCATATATGGACAAAACGTACTTATTATGATATAATACGGATATGAACGACATTATTTTTGCGGGAGACGCACAGGACAGGGGGGCGGAGGCCTTCGGCACATACATACTCTGCCCCGACATGAATTGCGTTGTAGAGGCGGGCGGACGGACGCTGCGTGTTGCCTCGGGCGAAGTGGCCGTCGTTCCGCGCGGCATAGACAGGACGGGCGGAAGGGGGCGGGCCGTCGTCATCAAAAACGCCCTCTCGGGCCTTAAGGAGGCATGCGTCATCGGCGGTATCGGCGCGCGCGACGTGTCGGAGGCCTGCTCGGCCGCCGTCAGATACCGTGCGCTCGGCAACGACGCCGTCATAAAGTCCCTCGGCCATCTGATAGTTGCGCTCGTCGGCACATATTGCGGGGGCAATACCCTTTCGCCCGCAGTAAAGAGCGTGCTTGCGGAGATAGAGAGGGGCCTCTCCGACCCGCTGTTTTCGCTGGAGGGCGCCATCCGCGCCCTGCCGCTCAACTACGACTATGTGCGCAAACTTTTCAGGAGGGAGGTGGGGGCCACGCCCCTCGAATATCTCACCTCGGCGCGCATGGAGAGGGCGGCGGCAATAATTGCCTCGGGCGTGCAGAACAGATACTCCAACTACACCGTCGCGCAGATAGCCGAAATGTGCGGCTATTCGGAGCCGCTCTATTTTTCACGCGTGTTTAAAAATTACTACGGCCTGTCGCCGTCGCAGTATATCGAAAGGGCAAGAAGGGGGCGTTGAGCCGCATATATGTCCCGTTCAACGCCTTAATTCGCATGTCTCGCTCCCTTTAAAGATAGGACTTCAACCGCCTTTCGAAGTTCTCCTCGGCGGAGATGAGCTGTTCGGTAAGCGCCCTCACCTCGTCGCCGACGGCGGCGCCGCTCTCCGAAAGGGTGGTCTTGAGCGAGGTCATGCCCGTCACGGTGCCGCGTATCATCATCTGCGCAATGTTAGCGCGCGAGTTGTCGGCCGCCGTGCCCATCTTTATCGCCGACCACATCATGGCCTTTTTTACGGGTGACGGCCCCTTTACTTCGGCGCCCCGCGCCTTGGCCAGCGCGGCCGCGGCGGCGCAGATCTTTTCGTACTCCTCGTGCTCGGCGAGTATCTCCTTTTTAATGTCGTCGTCCTCCACGGCGGGCAGTATGTCGGCGATCGAGTTGAGCGCCGTCTGCGCGTTGCGGTAGATCTCGGCGATCATCTCGCCGTCGGTTTTTATCTGCATGCTGTCTTTCTCCTTTTAATTTTGCGCGGCGCGGGCGGACGCCCGCGCCGCGCTTAAAAATAATGTGCGCAAACGCCCTTTAATTATGCGCGGCGGGGCAAAAACGCTTGACTTTCCTCCCCCGTTTGTGCTAAATTATTTGTCGAGCCGTCCGGAACGGGCATAAAGTGCGCAAATAATCTTTTCAGGCGCCGCCTAAGCCATCTGGCAAGTTGTATCCGACGAGACCGGTCACAGGAGGACTTTAAATTTCATGTACGCTATTTTTGAAAACGGAAGCAAGCAGTACCGCGTTTCCGTGGGCGACGTCGTAAAGCTTGAAAAGCTCGACGCGCAGGTAGGCGCCACCGTCACCTTCCCCGTAGTTATGTGCGCGGACGAAGGCAGCGTAAAGGTCGGCAAGGAAACCGAGGGCGTTGTAGTCAGCGGCGAAGTTGTCGAACAGGGCAAGGCCAAGAAGATAATCGTCTTCAAGTACAAGGCCAAGAAGAACGAAAGAAAGAAGCAGGGCCACAGGCAGCCCTTCACCGCCGTTAAGATAACGGCCATAGGCGGAGCCGAAAAGAAGGCTCCCGCAAAGAAGGCCACCCGCGCAAAGAAGGCCGAGGCTCCCGCCGAGGCTGCCGCGGAAGACAAGAAGGCCGAGTGAGCAAAGGAGGATACGGGTAATGTTGTTTATAAAGTTATTCGCCCACAAGAAGGGCGGCGGTTCCACCGATAACGGCAGAGACAGTAACGCAAAGCGCCTCGGCGTAAAGCGCGCGGACGGACAGTTCGTGCTTGCGGGCAATATCCTCGTAAGGCAGCGCGGTTCCAAGTTCAAGGCGGGCAACAACGTAGGCATGGGCAAGGACGACACGCTCTTCGCTCTCTCCGACGGCGTTGTAAGGTTTGAAAGAGTGGGCAAGGACGGCAAGCAGGTCTCCGTCTATCCCAAGGCAGAATAATGTTCAAAAGTGAAGGCTTTGCGCCTTCACTTTTTTTATGCGGAGGAAAAAATGGATATTGTAGCGCCCGAGGGCGATTTCGGGGCAGCGTTTTGCGCCCTGTTTAAAGATTACTATGCCGAGCTCGGCTGCGACGAGGACGTCGATCATCTCCTCGAAGAGTATGTTTTGGCCGACTTTTCGGCCGGGCTTTTGGATATCGCCGTGGCCGCGGAGGACGGCCGCGCGTGCGGGTTCGTCATCTTTCAGACAGACTCGATCGAAAACGAGTGGTGTTTAAAGGAGGGGCTGGGCACCGTGCGCGAGCTGTACGTCATCCCCGAAGAGAGGTGCAGGGGTGTGGGCGGAACGCTCTGCGCGCATGCCGAGGCCGCCTTAAAGAATCGCGGCGCCGTCCGCGCCTATGTGCTGCCCGCCGAGGGCTCCGAGGCATTCTTTCTTGCGCGCGGCTACGCCGAGGAGGACGAGTGGTGCGAGGAGACGGGCTGCAACTTCTTCTATAAGCAGCTGTAACTTAAAATGCAACGGGGCCTGCCGCAAAGCGGCAGGCCCCCTTAAACTTAAAATTTTATCGTTAAACGTTCAATACAGCGGCAGGCTGTTTTCGGGCGGAGTGAAGGAGGGGGACAGGTCGGCGCGCAGCGTGAAGTGGTGCTCGTGATAGGTGCGGTGGCCCGTCACATATACATGCGCCTCGGGATAGCGCGCCTTTGTCTCCTCGGCGAGGGCCTGCCACGTCAGAAATTTGTCGGCAATGGCGTTGTTCATGTCCAGACACACCGTCTTGTTGCCCTTGGAGAGGGCGTCCAAAAGGTAGGCGCGTATCTTTAATATGGTGAGTTCGGGCACAAATATCATGCCCGAGCCGCCGCAGTAGCGGCAGGGGCGCATAAACTGCGAAAGGGGTGACGAGCCCGTCCGCTTGCGCGTAAATTCCACCAGCCCGAATTTGGACATGGGCAGCACGTTGCACTTGCTCTTGTCGCTCTCAAGCGCCTTTTCAAGCTCCTTTACAAGCGCCGTGCGGTGCTTTTCGTCGGCCATGTCTATAAAGTCGACAACTACTATGCCGCCTATGTTGCGCAACCTCACCTGCCGCGCGATCTCGCGCGCGGCCAAAATGTTGGTGTAGTAAACGGTGTGCTCCAAACTGTCCTCGCCCGTAAATCTGCCCGTGTTCACGTCGATGACGGTCAGGGCCTCGGTCTTGTCTATAACGAGATATGCGCCGTTTTCCAGCTCCACGCGGGGGGACACCAGCTCGACTATCTGCGGAGAGAGGCCCAGCTCGTAGAACATGTCAGTGCCGTCGTCGTGCAGCTGCACGTCGCGCACTTTGGCGCCCGTCACGCGGATGATGTCGGTTATGCTCTCGTAAATGTCGCGCTTGCCGACGTGTATGCTCTCCACATCCGACAGCAGCGTGTCCCTCAGCACGCGCATGAACAGCGGGCAGTCGGTGTACATAAGTTCGCCCACTTCGGCTTGAGGGAATTTTTGGATTATAGCCGCATATATGCGGCGGTAATAGTTGACTTCGTCGGTGGCCTGCCTGCGGTTGGCGTAGGGCGCGGCCGTGCGGATTATCATGCCCTCGCTGCCGCGGCATATCCTCTTGCCCAAAAATATCAGGCTCTTTCTCAGCTCGCTGTCGTGTATCTTGCGCGAAACGCCTATAAAGGGCGTGGCGGGCATGAATATGGTGTACTTGCCCACAAACGACAGCGCCGTGGTGACCTTGGCGCCCTTTTTGCCTATGGGCGGCTTTACCACCTGCACAAGCACTTCGTCGCCGACGTGCAGGTCGAGCTCGGCGGGTATGTCCACCTCGCCGCCGTCGTACTTGTTTTTGTCGGGGAGGATGTCCTCGGCCGAAAGGTAACAGTTTCTCTCGAGGCCGCAGTTGACAAAGGCGGCCTGCATGCCGTTCAGCACGTCGGTAACTCTGCCCTTGTAAATGTTGCCTATAATGTTTTGCCTCTGCGCGGATTCGTAGTTAAAGTCGGTCAGCTTGCCGTCCTCCACGGCAGCGCATGAGTCCATTCCGCAAAAACTGTCAAAGTAGAGAGTTTTTTTGCCCATTTAATATGTTAAAATTCCTTAAAATTTAATAACACGTTTGATTTGCTCCCGCATATGTGCGGGGCTTTTAGGTATGGTGAGAGAGCGTGCGGCGCTGTCAGATAAACTTTACGCCCTCGGCCCCGGCCGCCACCTTGGTTATGTTTTTGGCACTCCCGCCGAACCTCTCTTCAAGGTATGCGCAGAACAGGTCGGGCCGCAGGTTGTTCTCGCCGCAGCCCGCAGTAAATTTAAGCGCATCGCCCTGCCATTCAACGGCATATATCCTCGGCCGAATGTCTATCTGCCTGCCGCGCGAGTCGATGAGAGGTATGGCCTTTTCCCTCATTATCTCTTCGGGGTCGAAGGGTGCGAGGCCCTCGGCCGTGTATGTGCAGCTTGTAATGCAATTTGCGTAGTTCTGGTTGCTTTCAACATATGCGCAGTCGGCGCACTTTATGCCGTCGGGCGAAAATAAATTGAAGCGCTCCTTAAAGTCGCCCGTAAAGGGCGTGTCTACAGTGGCGTATTCGGCCACCGACTTTATGCCCGTGCCCAAGGGGTTGTTAAGGAATATGCGGGGGTGTTTGTGGAAACCTCCGCTGTAGTTTACGGGTATGCCCGCCCGCCTCAGCGTGCGGTATATGTGCCTCAGAAGGTCGAGGTGGGAGATGAACTCCGCCCCGTCCGTCTTTGTGTAGCGCATGGCTATCATGTCACGCCTCCCCCTTTGCGGCGGGGCAGACCTTCTGCAGTCCGCAGCCCGAACAGCCCGCCTTGCAGCTGCCCGTAACTATGCCGCCGTAGGCCCTTTTGCGCTCGCGCGCAAAGAACTGTTTTGTTATGCCGATATCTATGAACTCCCACGGCAGCAGCTCGTCCTCGGCCCGTTCGCGGGTATATATTGCGGGGTCAACGCCGCAGTCGGCAAACGCCTGCGCCCACGCGTCCTTCTTCAAAAGGCTGTTCCATCCGTCAAAGGTGCAGCCGAGGCGGTAGGCCCTCTCCACAACGCGCGCAAGCTTTCTGTCGCCGCGCGCCAGCACTCCCTCGAGGCGGGAGGTGAAGGGGTCGCTCCAACTCAAGGTGACGCCCTTTATGTAGAGGCAGTCGCGCAGCACCTTCTGCTTGGCCTCGGCTTGGGCCTCGTCTGCCTGCTTCTCCCATTGGAAGGGCGTGAACGGCTTGGGTATGAAGGTCGAAACCGACACCGAAACGCGCAGTCCCTTTGCCCTCGGCTTGCGCCCGTAGCCGCTCTTGATGAGGTCGACAATGCGCCTTATCGCGCGCAGGTCGTCGTCCGTTTCGGTGGGCAGGCCGAGCATGAAATAGAGTTTGACGGCCGAATATCCTATGTCGAACGCGCTCTCCGCGGCGGTGAGTATCTCTTCTTCGGTTATGTCCTTGTTTATGACGTCCCTCAGCCTCTGGCTGCCCGCCTCGGGCGCGAAGGTCAGCGATATCTTGCGCGCGTCCTGCGCGAAGTCGGAGTCGAATGAGTCCACCCTCAGCGAGGGCAGCGCCAGCGTAACGCCATCGGGCAGCGAGCCCTTGAGCGAGCGCAGCAGCTCGCGCAGGCGGGGATAGTCGCCCGTAGAGAGGGAGTTGAGGCTGACTTCGTCGTAGCCCGTCGAAGCTATCAGCGAGCACGCCTGCCTCGTCAGCGTGTCCACGCTCCTCTGCCGCACGGGGCGGTAGATAAAGCCCGCCTGACAGAATCTGCAGCCACGGTAGCAGCCGCGCATCACCTCTATTATCGAACGGTCGAACACGCTCTCCACGTTGGGCACGCATTGGGAGGAGGGGAACACCGCGCCGTCGAGGTCACTAACTATCGCCCTGCGGGGCGTAGGGCCTTCAAAGGCGCATATCCGGCCGTCTTTGCCGTATTTTACGTCCATAAGGGCGGGCACATACACGCCTTCGATCGCGGCCGCGCGGCGGAAAAATTGTTCGGTTGGGCCGCCGCACTCAAGGTAGAGGCCGGCGACGTCGGCGTCGGCGCTCTCGCCGTCGCCTATGAACACAAGGTCGACAAAGTCGGCCAGCGGCTCGGGGTTGACGGCGCAGGGGCCGCCTATGGCGATCAGCGGATATCTTTTGCCCGCGCGGTCGGCGCGCCTTAAGGGTATGCCCGCAAGGTCGAGCATGTACAGTATGTTGGTGTAGCACAGCTCGAACTGCACCGAAAAGCCTATCATGTCGAATTCTGCCAGCGGCTTTTTGAGCGAGAGGGAGTAGAGCGGTATGCCCGCTTTCTTCAGCTCGGCGCCGAAGTCGTTGGCGGGAGCAAAGGCGTAGTCGGCGGCATATCCCCGCCTTAAAAAGCTTTCGGCCACTATCTTTATGCCGAGGTTGCTCATGCCCACTTCGTACAGGTCGGGGAAGGCCATGCAGAAGTAAAAGGGCGCGTTTTCGGGGCACTTGGCCCCGCCGTATTCCCCGCCCGTGTAGCGCGCGGGCTTGTCCACGCGCATGAGTATGTCGCGAATGTCGTCGGTTGCTATCTTCATATATAATTTTATTATATCACAAAATTTTCATTTATCAATAGCAATTTTAAAATATTATGTCGCCGTTTAATATTTTTTGGTGGCTTTTTTGCAAATAAACCGCTAAAAAGCGTTTGCGCCGCACCAAAAAGGTGCGGCGCAGCTCAACCGATATAAATTTTAGTGCTTAACGGGGGCAGTATTTTGAGTAGACAAGCTCCCTAAACTCCTCCGATATGGAGTTGGCCTCGGCGTAGTAGTATTGGTCGTTGTAAAGAAGGGAGACGGCGTTGCCTTTGAAAACAACCATGTGTATTCTATTCCCTTCGGAATCGAATATGTCGACAATGACCATCTGCCACAAATCCTGAGGTGACTGGACGTAAGGGTCGGTATCGAGGCGGCCTTTGATAAACTGTACGCCGTCGAAGTATGCCGTAAGATCTTTTATTTCATCATCAGCTTCAACTATTGTAAAATAACTGCTTGCATAGCTTTTTGCAAGATGAATACTTTCAACGGTGTTTAAAAACTGATATATGCCGCCCGAGGTTTCCACGGTCTTGTTTTCTTCGGCTTCGGTGAGAGCCTGTTGCTCGCCGCTCTCGTCGAGGATTTGCTGACCTTTGTTATCGTCGGGAGTTAGTTGCCCTTTGTTTTCTGTCGATAAGGAGGTATTGCCGTGTTCTGCATCCGATTGCGTGGAAAAGTTGCCTTCGTCGCATGCGGCAAAGCTGAACAGGGCGCACGCCGCCATTACCGCAGCAATTAAAGTTATTAAAATCTTTTTCATGTTGTGTCCTCCTTTATAGATTTTTGGTGATTACATTATAGCATAAAGTTATTCATTTGTCAATGGCCAAATTTAATGAATTTTCTTATAAAAAATGAATAAAGGGGGCGTTTTATAATCTTCCACCTCAACGCGGCGATTTTGTCGCCGCATATCGAGGCCGCGCGTTTGCGCGGCCATATCGAGCCCCGAACGGGGCTTATCGAGTTGCCGAACGGCAACATATCGACATTTTTAGATCCTTCGCTGTCGCTCAGGATGACAAAGAGGAATATATTATTTAAATTTTCGACCTCTCCGCCCGCGCGTTCACCGCGCGGGCACCTCTCCATGCGAAGGAGAGGCAATAGTGCGGAATAAGTGTATCTGAAACAATCCCCTACAGATTTCTCCGTGCGGCGTACGCGCAACGCGCGGTCGCCTTAGTCGAAATGACATTCCTTTTTTCGGGGAGATTTCTCGGCTTCGCTCGAAATGACACACTCTCCCGTGGGGGCTGCGCGCCAATCACCCCCAACCTGTCATAAAGATAAAAGATTGGCAAAGGTTTACATAATATGTATTGACAAACGCCCTCGGTTTTGGTAAAATAGAAAGGTAAATTTTAAATGCCATCAAGGAGTAATAATGATGATCAAATACGAATTCAAAGGTATAACCTGCGAACAGCTCTCTTTCAAACTCAACAGGGTCAAGCTCGAACCTCACCAGAGGGTGGATATCAAACCCCAGTTCTCCCGTCAGGTAAGAAAGTCCAACGAAAACCCCAAGCTCATGTTCGTCAACCTCAAGGTCGCCGTGCTCACCTCCGACGAGGAGCCCAAGCCCTTCAACATCGAAGTTTCCGTAGTCGGCATCTACGAACTTGCCGAAGCTCCCGACGCACAGCAGGAGAGGGACTTCGTCATCGAGGCCACGGGCATGCTCTATCCCTATCTGCGCTCCATGGTCACCAACCTCACGGCGCAGGCATATATCCAGCCTCTCAACCTCCCCGTCATCAGCGGCCCCATCTTCCCCGAGGACAGGGACGTGTATGCCTTCAGCGTAGATAACTGATAAAGTCAAAAGCTTTCAACGCCTTTTAAGGCCCGCCCCGCCGCCGCAAGCGGCGGCGGGGCGGGCACAAATTATATAATTAGTAATAAAAAGTTGTTCCATGTCGGCAAAAATAATTGACAACGCCGAGTTTTAATGGTAATATCTTATACACACACCGAAACGGGGTGTAATTTTTTTGTACGGAGTTTTCCAAAATGAAGGCATCTACCAGAACTAAGATAACGTTCGAATGCACAGAATGTAAGCGCAGAAACTACGATAGCTACAAGAATAAGCGCAACGACCCCGACAGGCTTACCATCTCCAAGTACTGCCCCTTCTGCAAAAAGCACACCGAACATAAGGAAACAAAGTAAGTTTCCGCTGAAGCGGGCGGCTGCGCCGCCCGAGCTCACCTTATCTGTCCCTATGCGGGGCATTGCAAGGAGTTTAACATGGCAAACAAAAACGAAGTTAAAAAGCCCAACATCTTCGTAAGAATGGGCAGAAAGCTCAAGGAAGTGTTTTCCGAGCTCAAAAGGGTGACGTGGCCCACCTTCCCCAAGGTGGTAAAGTCCACCTGCACCGTGCTTGTGGTGGTCGTAATATTCCTGCTCGTGGTCACGGGTATAAATCAGCTCATGCAGTTCCTTCTGGAGTTGCTCACCAACATAGGAGCATAAAAGATGGCAGACGTACAGGAACAGCCCTGCTGGTATATTCTGCACACCTATTCGGGCTACGAGATGATGGTCAAAGATTCGCTCTTCAGGCTTGTTGAAAACAATAACCTGCAGGATCAGATCTTCGACGTAAAGATCCCCATGGAACAGACCATAGAGGAGAAGAACGGCAAGCGCAAGGTCGTCGAGCGCAAGCTGCTTCCCTGCTATGTGTTCATAAAGATGATATATTCCAACCAGCTCTGGTATCTCGTCACCAACACGCGCGGCGTAACGGGCTTTGTAGGCCCCCAGGGCAGGCCCATCCCCATGAAGGAGGCGGAGATCCGCAAGATGCGCCTCGAGGAGGTCGTCACCGACGCCGACTTCGCCGTAGGCGACAACGTCAATATCGACGCGGGCCCTCTTGCCGGCTTCGACGGAGTTATAACCGAACTCAACGACGCCGCCCAGAAGGCCAAGGTCAACATTCAGATGTTCGGCCGCTCGACCGACGTGGAAGTGGAGTATATCCAGATAAAGAAGATAGACGCGCCCGCCGGCCCGACCGAATAAATTTTTTCGCCCGATTTCGCGGAGAATTTTTCTCGGGTTGCATTTCAGACACTTTACTCCGCATTATAGCCTCTCCTTCGCATGGAGAGGTGGCCGCGCGCGTGAGTGCGCGGACGGAGAGGTCGAAAAATAAAACGCCCCCTCAGTCGGCACAATTTGCCGACAGCTCCCCATGGCGACGGGGAGCTATAGCGGGGCTGTGCCCCTACGAGATGCCTCGGCTCGTCGGGATAAACCTCGCTAAAAGCAAGTCGAATAAATTCAACTTGCAACGATGCTCGGTTATCCCTCCTCTATCGCGCAAATACTACAGTTTTGCGCGAGGCTAAGGTAGAAATAATTTACGTTTTCACCCGAAACCGCGTTTTCGGGTGAAAGGCCACAATTTGTCGATACCTCGACCTCAGCGTGGTGAATTTGCGCGATTATATAACTGTAGGGCTATTAAAAATCGCGCAAAGAGGAGCAGAGCTCCTCAAATAACGGCAAATCGCAGCCGCCTCAAGGCGAGATTTGCGTTAACATCGTTTTCTTGTGGGAGGACTTGCCAAATACCTTTCCATGGCACGTCCGTTATAACCACATTCGGAGGAATATTTTTTATGGCAAAAAAGATTACTGCGGTAGTTAAGTTGCAGCTTCCCGCCGGTAAAGCCACTCCCGCGCCCCCCGTCGGTTCGACGCTCGGCCCCCACGGTATCAACATACCCGGCTTCACCAAGGAATTCAACGCAAAAACGGCTTCTCAGGCCGGACTCATCATCCCCTGCGTAGTCACCATCTATCAGGACAGAAGTTTCACCTTCGTCTTAAAGACGCCCCCCACGCCCGTACTTGTTAAAAAGGCGCTCGGCATCGAAACGGCTTCCGCCCGTCCCAACAGGGATAAGGTGGGCAAGCTCACCAAAGCTCAGGTAGAGGAGATAGCTAAGATAAAGCTCCCCGACCTCAACTGCACCGATCTCGAGATGGCCAAGAGCATGGTCAAGGGCACCGCGCGCTCGATGGGCGTTACGGTAGAAGAATAAGGCTTTTTCAAGCCGCAAGTGGGAGAGGGATGAAAATAAAAATTAAGTCGACCCCTCGCATGTACCACACGGAGGTATCAATCAATGAAAGTTGGCAAGAAGTACGCAGAGAGCGTTAAATCTTATGACCATTTAAAAGCATACGAAGTTGGCGAAGCCGTCAACCTTGTGCTGTCCACCGCCAAGGCCAAGTTCGACGAGACCATCGAACTTCATATCCGTCTGGGCGTTGACCCCCGCCAGGCCGACCAGCAGGTTCGCGGCGTTTTAGTGCTCCCCAACGGTACCGGTAAGGACAAGAGAGTGCTCGTTATAGCCAAGGGCGAAAAGGCCGATCAAGCCAAGGAAGCGGGAGCCGACATAGTCGGCGCCGAGGAGACCATCCAGCGCATCCAGAAGGACAACTGGTTCGACTTCGACGTAATGATCACCACGCCCGACATGATGGGCGTCGTCGGCCGCATCGGCCGTATCCTCGGCCCCAAGGGCTTAATGCCCAACCCCAAGAGCGGCACCGTCACCATGGACGTCGTAAAGGCCGTTAAGGAAGTTAAGGCAGGTAAGGTTGAGTATCGTCTGGATAAGACGGCCATCATCCACTGCCCCATCGGCAAGAAGAGCTTCGGCCCCGAAAAGATAACCGAAAACTTCAACGCCCTCATGGACGCCATCGTCAAGGCAAAGCCCGCCACCGCCAAGGGCCAGTATATCAAGAGCGTAACGCTCACTTCCACCATGGGCCCCGGCGTAAAGGTCTACTACAACAAGGGCTAAATAATCGCAAAAAATATGAAAACTCCGCTTTTTCAAGCGGAGTTTTTTGTACTTTAAAAGAGTTGTTGCGCCGTTGGTTGCGGCATATATTGGGGTCTACGCAAGTTTTACCACGTTTATCGTGGCGGCGGAATACAGGAACTGACCGCCGCTTGAAATTACCTGCAGAGTGGTGGGCGCGCTGTCGGCCGTCAGTATCGCCGAGGCGTGTATCTGCTTTGTGGGGTCGGCCGTCGTCAGCTGCGCCATGCCCGCCCCCGCGCTCTGCACCTGCCCGCCGAGCGAGAAGTTGACAATGTTTGCGGCGGGCAGAGTAGTGGTGCCCGTCGCCGACACGGTGGCGGTGTACTGCACAAAGTAAGTGCCCGTCTGACCCAGCGTGATGTCGGGGCTGCGCGCCGTATGCGTTATAGCGTCGCCCGTCTGCGCTCCGTTCACGTCGAACTCGGCCGCGCCTCCGTCGTTTATCTGCGCCGCGGGTACCGAATATGCGCTCAGCGACTGCATATCCACCGTCCCCGTCGTACCTTGTTCTCCCTGCGGGCCCGTCGGCCCCGTGGCTCCTTGAACGCCCTGCGGGCCGGTTGCACCCGTCGCGCCTTGGATACCCTGCGGCCCTGTCGCTCCCGTTGCACCCTGCGGGCCTGTCGCGCCCGTTGCGCCTTGTGGGCCCGTCGTACCTTGTTCTCCCTGCGGGCCCGTCGGCCCCGTGGGCCCCTGTTCTCCCTGAGGCCCTGTCGCCCCCGTCGCGCCGCGCGGGCCTGGTGCACCCCTTGCGCCCTGAATACCCTGCGGGCCCGTCGCACCCGTTGCTCCCGTGGCTCCTTGGATGCCCTGCGGCCCCGTCGGGCCGGCCGGGCCGGTGATGCCTTGGGGAAGTACAAAGTCGAGTACGGCGGTGGTGGGGGTACCCGAGTTCGTCACCGAGGGCTGTGTGTCGGGCGGGGCGGAGGAAACGCTTCCCACCGCTATGGTCGCCGCCGCTCCGTCTGCTCCCGTCGGGCCTTGTTCTCCCTGCGGGCCGGTCGGGCCCGTGGCCCCTTGTTCTCCCTGCGGGCCTGTTGCGCCGGTCGGGCCGGTGATGCCCGTCGGAGTGTAGATTATCTTTTCTATGGTGTTGTCGCTGCCGCCGCAGCCGCAGCGGCATTTTGTAAATATCGTCATGCGTACCTCGTTTGGTATTAGTATATTATCATATGCGGCCGCGTGCCGTTCTGACAATATTTTAAGCTCACGGCCGTCGGCGCGATAGCGGGGGTGTGACGGGTAACGCGTTGGGAAAATTCAGGGCGCGCGCCGCAAACATTGCGGCGCGCGCCCTATTAAGCGTATAAATTATAATGGTCGGGCGGCCATATAGCCATCTTTAAGCCGAGGCAGACGCGATGAATATAGCGAGGAAAAAGAGCCCCCAGAACACCGTAGTTATAATGCCTATAACAAGCCCCGCCGTTCCCAGACCGCTGTGGAAACCGTTCTCTCTTGCCCAGCGGTTGCCCATCGTACTCAACACTATGGCGAGTATGGAGGGGATGCAGAGAAACACACCAAGCCAGATAGAAAAGAGTGAAATAACAAAACCCGCAATGCACAGTCCCGGGGTGCCTGGCTTTGCCTTCTCTGTTTCGACGGGCACGCCGCAATGCGGGCAGATCACTGCCCTGTCGTCAATTTCCCTTCCGCAATTTCTGCAATACATTTCAATTTTCTCCCATGGTGATATCGTCTGTTCTATTATAGTCATAATTATGACTATTGTCAAGAAAATAAACATATACTACAATTAAAATATGATAAGTTATGCGCCCCTCTGGAGAACTATGAAGGAGAGGGGAGAAAGTACCTATACCCTGATAAACCGCCACGGCATCAGCAGCGCCACAATTTCGCGCATGCGCAACGGCGGGGGGATCAGCACGGCGAAGATCGACGACCTGTGCAAAATTCTGCATTGCCGCGTCGAAGATATAATCGAATATGTTGAGGACTGAATATCCTTTACCGTACCTATATAGTTAAAGTAAAACGGGGGCGCAGACGGTTGACGGAGAGGGGGAAAAGTTGTAAAATAGGGGTATGCAGGCAGTATATATAGTTCTGGCGGCATATGCCGCAATCAGCGTTGTTAACTTCATTTTGTATTTTTCGGACAAGCGAAAGGCGATCCGCGGCGCAAGGCGTATTTCCGAAAGGACTCTCCTGTCGTTCTCCTTCTTCGGCGGAGCGGTGGGGGGACTTGCGGGCATGATCCTTTGCCGCCACAAGACAAAGCATTGGTACTTCTGGGTCGTCAACTTTGTCGGGCTTGCGTGGCAGGCCGCGCTTGCCGCGTTTTTGTTTTTTATCTGAACCAAAAATTATTAAAGGGGCCGCGCACTGAAAAGTGCGCGGCCCCCGTTCGTGCCGCCATATGTGCGGCTCAATCGCAATTAAGAGGTGCCCGGGTACGGGTGCTTTTTTAAATGTCTTCCCCGAGCGGGCTGTAGGCTATCCACTTGTACTGCGCCGTGGCGGGCAGCGAGGAAGGGTCGAAGACTCCCGACCAGCCGTCGTGATCTTTGCAGTTCCACACGTTCATCATTATCTGCTGGGGCATCTCGGGTATGTCCTCCGTCGCGCGGCAGACGGCCTCGCCGTCGACGTACCACGTTATGCTGTCGGGCTGCCACAAAAAGGCGTACTCGTGGAAGTCCTCCGAGGCGTCGAAGCCGAGGTCGTACACATACTCGTGGTGTCCTTCGCCGTCGGTATAGTAATTGAACTGTACCTCGGTCATGTCCTTGCCCAAAAATTCTATGTCTATCTCGTCCCAGCGCGGGTCGCCCGTGTAGGTAAAAAAGGACGAAATCACGCCCGAACAGTCGGCCGCCTTCATGCACACGGAATAGAACCCGTACGAATACTTCTTGTACGAGCGGAACTCCGCGCCGTAATATGTTCCGTCTTTCTGCCACACCGACATGCCCATCGCGTCACCCTTCGGCTGCGCGCTTTCGCGGCTCCATGTGCAGTTAAACATCTGCCCGTTCGAATAGCCGTCGGCAAAATGAAAGCCGTCCGTCCTGTTTTCGGCAAACACGACTATCTTTTCGCTCTCTTCGGTGAGTCTGTCGGGTATGCCTTCGTCGGGCAGACCGTTGTCGGGCTTGGCGTCGCCGCCTTCGGCGCATGCCGAAAGCGCAAAGGTGCATGCCGCCATCACTGCGGCCGCCGCAAGCGCGGCCGCTTTTATGAACAAAGCCTTCATCTTCATCTCCTTTCCGCGCGGCGCAAAACCGCCGCCGCAGAAGTTATTTTATCAGCCGCCGGGGGCAAAGTCAAGGCCGCCGCGCAAACTGCATGTTTTATTGCCCGTTCTGCGCGTTTTATTCCCCGCCGCCTTGTCAAGCATAATGGCGCGCTTTTTTCAATTGAAATGTTTTTTCATTTTTCCTCGTTTCCGTTTCGCCGCTTTTCCTGCGGCCGAAAGCCCCGTTTTGCGCAAAATACGCCCCGTTTGCGTCACGGGCGGCTTAAAATACGGCGTATACGGCACTTCCACACAATATATTGTTTTTATGTTAAAAACTTTCATACAATATATTGTGTCGCTGCGCTTGACTTTTTAAGGCGTTGTGGGGTATAATCATAATCGTTGCCGCCGCAAAGGCTACGGAGGGCGGCAAAATGCCGAGTTATCGACAATTACACAAATTATTGTGGATAACTTAAAAAATTTTTCTATATATTGTGTTCAGCCTATTGACAAACCGAGCGGTAAGGGGTAGAATAGTATATGTAGAAAATTTCGCTTGTTTTTAATTGAACGGAAAAAATAAACGTTCCGCAGGGCGGGGGCCCGCGGAAGAGAGGTGCAAAATGAAAGTTATAAAAAGGGACGGCTCTACCGTAGATTTTGACAGAAGCAAGATAGTCAAGGCCATAGGCAAAGCCAACGAGTCCGTCGATTTCGAGGACAGGATCGACGACGCCCAGATAGAGAGGATAGTCGACGACATTGCAGGCCGCCATCGTTCGAGGCTGCTCGTCGAGGACATCCAGGACATGGTGGAGGAGAAGTTGATGGAGCTGCAGAAGTACCAGCTCATGAAGTCGTACATCCTCTACCGCTACGAGCGCGCCCTCATCCGCAAAGCCAACACCACGGACGAGAGCATACTTTCGCTCATCAAAAACGCCAACAAGGACGTAATGGAGGAGAACTCCAACAAGAACGCGCGCACGGCCTCCACCCAGCGCGACCTCATCGCGGGCGAAGTCTCCAAAGACCTTACCCGCAGGATACTCCTGCCCGAATACATCTCCAAGGCGCACGACGAGGGCGCAATACACTTCCACGACGCCGACTACTTTCTGCAGCCCATTTTCAACTGCTGCCTCGTAAACATAGGCGACATGCTCGACAACGGCACCGTGATGAACGGCAAGATGATAGAGAGCCCCAAGTCCTTCCAGGTGGCCTGCACCATCGTCACGCAGATAATCGCCTCGGTCGCCTCGTCGCAGTACGGCGGGCAGTCGGTAAATATCGCGCACCTCGGCAAATATCTCCGCCGCACGCGCGAAAAATACAAGAGGGAGTGCGACGACAAGTTCGGCGACGCCCTCTCCGAAGAGGACAAGGGCAAGGTGGTCGACATGCGCCTCAAGGACGAGCTCAAGGCCGGCGTGCAGACCATACAGTACCAGATAAACACGCTGATGACCACCAACGGCCAGTCGCCCTTCGTCACGCTCTTCATGTATCTCGACGACAACGACCCCTATATCGAAGAGAACGCGCAGATAATAGAGGAGATACTCCGCCAGCGCTACGAGGGCATAAAGAACGAGTCGGGCGTGTACGTCACACCCGCCTTCCCCAAGCTCGTCTATGTGCTCGACGAAAACAACTGCCTCAAGGGCGGCAAGTACGACTATCTCACCAGAATGGCCGTAAAGTGCTCGGCCAAGAGAATGTACCCCGACTATATCTCCGCCAAGAAGATGCGCGAAAATTACGAAGGCAACGTGTTCTCGCCCATGGGCTGCCGTTCCTTCCTGTCGCCGTGGAAGGACGAAAACGGCAACTACAAGTTCGAAGGCCGCTTCAATCAAGGCGTTGTGTCCATAAATCTGCCCCAGTGCGGCATACTCGCCAAGGGCGACGAAAAGAAATTCTGGGAGATACTCGAAGAGCGCCTGCAGCTCTGCTTCGAGGCGCTGATGGTGCGCCACAACGCGCTCAAGGGCGTTCTGTCGGACGTATCCCCCGTGCATTGGCAGTACGGCGCCATTGCCCGCCTCGGCAAGGGCGAAAAGATAGATAAGTTCCTCTACGGCGGATATTCCTCGATATCTTTGGGATATATCGGCCTGTACGAGGTGACCAAGCTCGTCAAGGGCGTCTCGCACACCACTCCCGAGGGCGAAAAGTTCGCGCTCAAGGTAATGCAGTGCCTGCGCGACCACTGCGACAAGTGGAAGGCGGAGACCAACATAGGTTTCGCCCTCTACGGCACCCCCGCCGAGAGCCTGTGCTACCGCTTCGCCCGCATAGACAAGGAGCGCTTCGGCACCATTCCCGACGTCACCGACAAGGGCTACTACACCAACAGCTACCACGTCGACGTGCGCGAGAAGATAGACGCCTTTGCTAAGTTCACCTTCGAAAGCCAGTTCCAGAAGATCTCCTCGGGCGGCGCCATCTCCTACGTCGAGATACCCAACATGCGCAACAACCTCACGGCATTGGAGGACGTTGTCAAGTTCATCTACGACAATATCCAGTACGCCGAGTTCAACACCAAGTCGGACTACTGCCAGGTTTGCGGCTTCGACGGCGAAATACTCATCAACGACGACAACGAGTGGGAGTGTCCCGTCTGCCACAACAAGGATCAGCGCAAGATGAACGTCACCCGCCGCACCTGCGGATATCTGGGCGAAAATTTCTGGAACGTGGGCAAGACCAAGGAGATAAAGGCCCGCGTGCTCCATCTCTGATAATTTGGGGAAGCGCTCTCCCTTTCAAAAAGTAAAGATGCTTTTGTCGGCGGAAGCGATTTCGCCGACAAACTTTTATAGGGCCCGACTCGGGGCCCGCCCGCCGCGGCGGAAAAAGGTGTAAAAATGAACGTTGCTACCATAAAATATTACGACGTGGCCAACGGCCCGGGGGTGAGGGTGTCGCTGTACGTCAGCGGCTGCCGCAACCGCTGCAAGGGCTGTTTCAACAAGGAGACGTGGGATTTCAACTACGGCAGGCCGTTTTCCAAGGAGGACGAGGACGCCATTCTCAAGGGCATGGAGCCCGACTATATCAAGGGTTTTTCGCTGCTCGGCGGCGATCCCTTCGAGCCCGAAAACCAGTTGGCGCTGGTCGAGTTCATGGAGCGCCTCAAAGCCGCCTACCCCAATAAGACGGTGTGGGCCTATACGGGGTACGACTTCGAGCGCGACCTGCTGACGGGCAAGAAGGGCGATATAGACGTCACCATGCGCCTTTTAAAGTGCATCGACGTGCTCGTCGATGGCAGGTTCGTAGAAGAGCTCAAAAACCCCAATCTGCTCTTCCGCGGCTCGTCCAACCAGCGCATAATACTCGTGCGGCAGTCGCTCGAGCGCGACGAGGTGGTAAAGCTCGTCGCCTTCACGCCGAGGCTGTACATACGCGCCTTCAACCTCTGCGACGAGGCCGCCCTCTTCGACATTCTCGGCGATAAGGACACGATGAAATATGTCGAGCCCCCCTTCGACCGCAAAAGGACGGCCGAGTGGCTCAAAGGCTTCTGCATGGCCGAGGGCAACGCCTACGCCGTCGAGCACAGGGAGAGCGGAAAGCTCGTCGGGTATGTAATGTGCAAGCCTGCGGGCGCCGACCGGCGCGAGCTGGGCTGGATATTCCACAGGGACTGCCTCAGGCAGGGCTACGCCTTCGAGGCCGTCAGCGCCGTCATCGACCATGTGTTCGCCGAGCTCGGCGTATTCGAGGTGACGGCCTCCGCCGTAGAGTGCAACGAGGCCTCCATAGCGCTCATGCGCAAGCTCGGCATGAAGTTCACGGGCTCCGAAAAGGAGGGGCAGACCCTCTTAATGTCCTACGCAAAGAACAAGGGCAACAAATAAATTTTAAGGAGAAATTATGAAAGTCGCCATAAAAAAACTCGATCCCGCCGCCAAACTCCCCGTCTACGGCAGCCCGTACGCCGCGGGCGCCGACCTCTGCGCCTGCGTGGAGGGAGAGGTGACGGTGCCCCCTCACGCCACCGTAATGATCCCCACGGGCCTTGCCATGGAGCTGCCCGTAGGCTATGCGGGCTTCATCTACGCACGCAGCGGG
>CALVRO010000021.1 GCA_944358655.1 uncultured Clostridia bacterium
TTGTCCGCGTTCAACATAAATGCTTGCACTCATGGCAATAGCGGCGCTTACGCTTGCCCAAAATGACATTATTTTTTGGAAAATAGAGCGGCGCGCGGCCGAATGGCCGCGCGCCGCTCATACATTGATACTACTCATACGAGAGAGAGACAATAATGCGGAAATAAGTATCTGAAGCTAAACCGAGGAGATTTCTCCGTGCGGCGGCCGCGCAGAGGCGCTGCCGCCTTAGTCGAAATGACATACTTATAACCGGGGAGATTTCTCCGCTGCGAACGCTAAATCGTTCTCCGGTTTTGCGTCTTGTCCGCGTTCAACATAAATGCTTGCACTCATGGCAATAGCGGCGCTTACGCTTGCCCAAAATGACATTATTTTTTTGGGAATATGGCCGCGCGCCGTGCGTTGCTATTGATATTGTTAAACACTACGTTTAACAGACGCGAATAATACTCTGTCTGCTGTAAAGCGCGACATTAAAACTTATCAGTCGTTGTCCTCGCTGTCGTCGAGGACGTCGTCGGAGGGCTCTTCGGGCGCCTCTTCGGCATTGTCTACGGCCTGCTCGGGTGCTTCTTCCGAATGTTCCTCGGCGGCGGGAGCGGCATCCTCGACTTCGTCGTCGGCGGAGTCGTCGCCGCGAAGATCGCTTTCGGAGAGATCGGCGGCCGTTTCTTCGGGGGCCTGCACCTCCTCCTCGTCGTCGCGCTCGGTGACGGCGACGGTGGCTACGCTGCCGTCCTTGAGGCGCATGAGGCGCACGCCGCGCGCGGCGCGGCCGATGGTGGAGATATCCGAGCAGTGCATTCTTATAATGGTGCCGCCCTCGGAGATTATCATTATGTCGTCATCGTCGCTCACCTGCTTTAAGTTGACGAGCTCGCCCGTGGTTTGGTTGAATACGCCCGCCTTTATACCCTTGCCGGCGCGGCCCTGAAGGCGGTAGTCCTCCAGCCTGCTCCTCTTGCCGTAGCCGTTGGAGGCGACGGTGAGGACGTCCTTACAAGGGTCGATGACGAGCATGTCGACGAGGCGGTCGTCCTCGCCCGAGAGGGTCATGGCGCGCACGCCTGCCGTGTCGCGGCCCATGGAGCGGACGTCCGACTCGGCAAAGCGGATGCACTTGCCGCCGCGGGAGGCTATCATTATCTCGTCCGAACCCGTGGTGAAGTGGACGGAGATGAGCTCGTCGCCCTCGTTGAGCCTTATGGCTATTTTGCCGTTTTTGTTGATGTGGCTGAATTCGGCGACGTCGGTCTTTTTGATATAGCCGCGCTTGGTGGCGAAGGCTACGAAGCCCTCCGCCCCCTCCTTTACGGCGATGAGCGAGGTTATTTTTTCATCCTGCGCTATCTGCACGAGGTTGACTATCGCCCTGCCGCGCGCCGTGCGGGCGGCTTCGGGGATCTGATAGGCCTTGAGGGAATATACCTTGCCGAGCGAGGAGAAGAGAAGTATGTCGTCGTGCGAGGAGCAGACGAACATGCTTTCGACGAAGTCCTCGTCCTTGGGCTTGTGGGCGGTTATGCCCATGCCGCCGCGGTGCTGGGCCTTGTATTCGGCGAGGGGCAGGCGCTTAACATAGCCCGAGTGGGTGAGAGAGATGACCACCTGCTCCTCGGGGATGAGGTCGGCGTCCTCGATATCGCCGTAGTCGACGGCTATCTCCGTCTTTCTCTCGGAGGGGTATTTGCGCTTTATCTCGAGAAGGTCGGCCTTGATTATGGCGAGCACGCGGCTTTCGTTGGCGAGGATGTCCTTGTAGTCGGCGATGGCCGCCTCCAGCGCGGCGAGCTCCTCGTTGAGTTTGTCGACTTCGAGGTGGCTGAGCCTGTAGAGGCGCAGTTCGGCGACGGCCGTGGCCTGACGCTCGTCGAGCACGAAGTTGGCCACGAGCTTGCGCACGCAGTCGGCCTTGTCGACGGCGCTCTTGCACACCTCCACCACCTCGTCTATCGAAGCTTCGGCAATGACGAGGCCGCGCAGTATGTGGGCGCGCTCCTCGGTCTTGGCGAGGTCGTATCTCGTGCGGCGGGTGATAATGTCCTTCTGATGCTCGAGATAGTAGTATATGAAGTCCTTCAAGTTGAGTATCTTGGGCGTGCCGTCGACGAGGGCGAGCATGATGAGGCCGTCGGATATCTGAAGGTTGGTATGCTTATAGAGGAGGTTTAAAACGACCTGCGCGTTGGCGTCCTTTTTGACCTCGATAACTATGCGCATGCCGTCGCGGTCGGATTCTTCGTTTATGTTGGCTATGCCCTCGATGCGCTTTTCCTTGACGAGGTCGGCAATGCTTTCGATGAGCTTGGCCTTGTTGACCTGATAGGGAATTTCGGTGACGATTATCCTTGTGCGCGTCTGATTGCCGCTCTGGTACTCCTCAATCTCGCAGCGCGAGCGGATGATAATTGAGCCGCGCCCCGTGCGGTAGGCCTTGCGTATGCCCGCCCTGCCCATTATCATGCCGCCCGTGGGGAAGTCGGGCGCGGGGATATAGGCCATGAGGTCGTCTATTTCGATGTCGGGGTCGTCTATCATGGCGCAGACGCCGTCGATGACCTCGCCGAGGTTGTGGGGCGGTATGTTGGTGGCCATGCCGACGGCTATGCCGTCCGAGCCGTTGACCAGCATGTTGGGGAAGCGCGAGGGCAGCACGGTGGGCTGCATGCCCGTGTCGTCGAAGGTGGGATAGAAGTCGACGGTCTCCTTGTCGAGGTCGCGCAGCATTTCGGAGGCTATTTTGGACAGCCTTGCCTCGGTGTACCTCATGGCGGCGGCGGGGTCGCCGTCGACCGAGCCGAAGTTGCCGTGGCCCTCGACGAGGGGCATGTTGATGGTGAAGTCCTGCGCCAGCCTTACGAGGGCGTCGTAGACAGACGAGTCGCCGTGGGGGTGGTATTTGCCCAGACAGTCGCCGACTATACGCGCGCACTTGCGGAAGGGCTTGTCCGAATACAGGCCGAGTTCGTGCATGGAGTAGAGTATCCTGCGGTGAACGGGCTTTAAGCCGTCGCGCACGTCGGGAATGGCGCGCGACACGTTGACGGCCATGGCGTAGGCTATGAAGGATTTTTTGAGCTCCTCGTCGACTTCGACGTCGAGCAGCTTTGTCATGGCGAGGGTCTTGGTAAACTCCTCGGTGAGTTCGGGGCTGGTTATCTTTTTAGCCATATTCTGCGGCCCTCCTTATACGTCGAGCTCTTCGACGAGCTTGGCGTTCTCTTCGATGAACTGCCTTCTGAGTTCGGGCTGTTCGCCCATGAGTATGCCGAACATTCTGTCGGCTTCGACGGCGTCGGCCACGTTTATGCGGACGAGCGTGCGCTTGGCGGGATCCATAGTGGTCTCCCACAGCTGTTCCTTGTTCATCTCGCCGAGGCCCTTGTAGCGCTGAAGCTCGAACTTGACGCCCTGATGGGTGTTTCTGAAGTCCTCGAGCGCCTTATCGTCGTAGAGATAGGTATCTTCTATGCCCTTGCCCGACACCTTGTACAGGGGAGGCTGGGCGGCGTAGACGTGGCCGTTTTCGACCAGCGGCCTCATGTAGCGGAAGAAGAATGTGAGCAGCAGTATGCGGATGTGCGAGCCGTCGACGTCGGCGTCGGTCATGATTATTATGCGGTCGTAGCGCAGCTTGCTCTCGTCGAAGTTGTCCTGTATGCCGCAGCCGAAGGCCGTTATCATGGCCTTTATCTCCTCGTTTTCGAGCACGCGGTTGATGCGCACCTTTTCGACGTTGAGGATCTTGCCGCGGAGGGGCAGAATGGCCTGGAAGCGCCTGTCGCGCCCCTGCTTGGCCGTGCCGCCCGCCGAATCGCCCTCGACGAGGTATATCTCGCAGAGTGCGGGGCGCTTGTCCGAACAGTCGGCCAGCTTGCCGGGCAGTTTGGTGGATTCGAGCACGCCCTTCCTCCTCGTCTCCTCGCGGGCCAGCCTTGCGGCGTCGCGGGCGCGCTGGGCGGTTATGCAGCGCAGCACGAGCTCGCGCGTTTCGGAGGGGTGTTCCTCGAGGTAGGTGCCGAACTTGTCGGTGACGGCCTTCTGCACGAAGCCGCGCACATATGTGGAGCACAGCTTGCTCTTGGTCTGGCTTTCGTACTGGGCGTCGGCTATCTTGACGGACACGACGGCGGTGATGCCCTCGCGCACGTCCTCGCCCGACAGCTTTTCGCTGTCCTTTAAGATATTGAGGCGGTGGCCGGCGTCGTTTATCACCTTGGTGAGCGCCGCCTTGAAGCCGTCGAGATGGGTGCCGCCGTCGGGCTGGCGGATATTGTTGGAGAAGGGGAAGATCTGCTCGGTGTAGCCGTCGTTGTACTGAATGGCGACTTCGAGAAATTTATCGTCCCCCTCGCTGTATTCGAAGTAGACGGGAGAGGCGAAGAGCACGTTCTTGCCCCTGTTTATGTCCTCGATGAAGTGCACCACGCCGCCGGCATAGCAGAAGGTGTCCGAGCGGACGCTCCCGCCGCGCATGTCGGTGAGGGTGAGCGTGAGGCCCTTGTTGAGGTAGGACAGCTCGCGCAGCAGCGTCTTTAACGTGTCGTAGTTGAAGTCGACTGTTTCGAACATGGTGTTGTCGGGGTGGAAGCAGATGGAAGTGCCCGTCTCCGAAGTGTCGCCGACTATTTTGAGGGGCTCCTCGGGAATACCGCAGTGATAGACCTGACGGAATATGTGGCCGTTCTGGCAGACTTCGGCGACGAGGGTGTCGGACAGGGCGTTGACGCAGGACACGCCCACGCCGTGCAGGCCGGAGGATATTTTATATCCGCCCGCCTTGTTGCCGCCGCCGAACTTGCCGCCCGCGTTGAGGTTGGTGAGGGCGAGCTCTACGCCCGAGATGCCCTCCTCCTCGTTTATGCCCGTGGGTATGCCGCGGCCGTTGTCCTTTACTATGCAGCTGCCGTCGGCGGTTATGGTGACGTCGATCCTGTCGCAGAAACCTGCGAGGGCCTCGTCGATGGAGTTGTCGATTACCTCCCTTACGAGGGTGTGCAGGCCGCGCTCGTCGGTGGGGCCGATGTACATGCCGGGGTGCTCCCTGACGGGTTCGAGACCCTTGAGGGCCTTGAGGCTGTTGGCGTCGTAATTGGAATTGACTTTATCGGGCATTTTTATCCTCCCGCAAAAATATTTTGTCTTTTAAATATTATACCATATTATATAATCGATTGCAACTTTTTTGAGGCAAAAGGGTTGTTCGGGGCCGCAAAAAAGCGCTTTTGCGGGAAACAGGCGAAGCGGCGGGGCGGGCGGACGCGTCCGCCCGCCCCGCCGCACCCCCTCCCCCGTCAGTTATCGGCAAAAGGCGGCGGGGCGGGGCGCCTTGAAGGCGCCCCGCCCCGCGGGTAAAAATGCTTATAAAAGTGCGTTGAAGGGCACATAGTGCGCCGTCAATCGACGATGCCCTTGCGTATCTTAGCCGCCGCCTTGGCGCGCAGTTCGCTGTCGAGTATGCGCTTGCGGATGCGGATGTTTTTGGGCGTTACTTCCAAAAGTTCGTCGTCGCCTATAAACTCGAGGCACTCCTCTAAACTCATCCTCTTGGGCGTTATCAGCCTTAAGGCGTCGTCCGAGTTGGACGAGCGGGTGTTGGTGAGGTGCTTTGTCTTGCAGACGTTGACGTTTATGTCCTCGTTTTTGGGGCTTTCGCCTATGACCATGCCCTCGTAGACGGGAGTGCCCGCGCCGATGAAGAGCGTGCCGCGTCCCTGCGCGTTGTAGAGGCCGTAGGTGACCGCCTCGCCCGTTTCGAAGGCGACGAGCGAGCCCGTTACGCGGCGGGCTATTTCGCCCTTGTAGGGCTGATATTCGAAGAACACCGAGTTCATTACGCCCTCGCCCTTGGTGGAGGTGAGGAATTCAGACTTGTAGCCGAAGAGGCCGCGCGCGGGGATGAGGAATTCGAGGCGGGTGCGGCTGCCGACGGCCGACATATGCAGAAGCTCGCCCTTGCGGTTGCCCATCGACGAGAACACAGCGCCCGAGAATTCGTCGGGCACGTCGATGATGAGGCGCTCGACGGGCTCGTACTTTTGACCGTCGATGGTGCGGTACATTACGCGGGGCGTGGACACCTGAAATTCGTAGCCCTCGCGGCGCATATTTTCGATGAGTATGGAGAGGTGCATCTCGCCCCTGCCGCACACGCGGTAGCTGTCGGCCGAGTCGGTCTCCTCCACCCTCAGCGACACGTCGCGCAGCAGCTCGCGGAAGAGCCTGTCGCGCAAATGTCTTGTGGTCACCCACTTGCCCTCTCTGCCGGCGAAGGGCGAATCGTTGACCGAGAAGGTCATTTCGACGGTGGGTTCGGTTATCTTTACGAACTTGTGCGGCTCGACGTTTTCGGGAGCGCACACCGTGTCGCCTATGTTTATCTTTTCGAGGCCCGAGAAGCAGACTATGTCGCCCGCAGTCGCGCTCTGACAGTTGACGCGGGCGAGACCCTCTATCTGATAGAGGTTGACTATCTTGCCGGGCGTGCGCAGGCTCTGATTGTTGTAGTTGGTGACCACGACCGACTGCCCCGCGTTGACCACTCCCCTCTCTATGCGGCCTATGCCTATGCGGCCGACGTAGTCGTTGTAGTCGATGGAGGAGCACAGCAGCTGGGCGGGGCCCTTTTCGTCCACCTCCATGGGCTTTATGTGGTTGAGTATGGTTTCGAAGAGGGGAGTGAGGTCGGTGCCGGGGGTGTTGAGGTCGAGCGTGGCCGTGCCGTCCCTGCCCGAGCACCAAACCACGGGGGACATGAGCTGGTCGTCGGTGGCGTCGAGCTCGAGGAGGAGCTCCAATATCTCGTCCTGAACCTCTAAAAGGCGGGCGTCGGGACGGTCTATCTTGTTGACGACGATGATGAGGCGGTGGCCCATTTCGAGCGCCTTCTGCACGACGAAGCGGGTCTGGGGCATGGGGCCCTCGGCGGCGTCGACGAGGACGAGCACGCCGTTGACCATCATCATCACCCTTTCCACCTCGCCCGAAAAGTCGGCGTGGCCGGGGGTGTCGACTATGTTTATCTTTACCCCGTTGTAGTGCACCGAGGTGTTCTTTGCAAGGATGGTTATGCCCCTTTCGCGCTCGATGGCGTTGGAGTCCATCACTCTCTCCTCCACGGCCTGATTTTCGCGGAAGGTGTGGCTCTGCCTGAGCATGGCGTCGACGAGCGTCGTCTTGCCGTGGTCGACGTGGGCGATTATGGCTACGTTTCTTAAGTCTGTTCTCAGCATAAAATATGATCTTCTCTGTACTAAAAATTTATAACGTTACTATTTTAATACCCGGGGCGGGGCTTTGGCAATCGATTTTGCCCCGCGCGGACGGCCGAGGCAAAATTGTTAGTTGTTAACGCCGCCTGATTTAATTGTCAACGGCCGTATTTAACGGCGGGTTCGCATTACCCCCGTCCGGCATGAAAAGGCGCCCCTCATTTGTCGTAAAACTGAGTTTTGGTGCTGCGCTCGAACAGCTTTAAGATGATGTTCATGCACTCGGCGCGGCCGTCGCCGCCCTCGAAGGCGTGCGAGAGGAAGCACACCTCGTACACGGCGTTGGTTATGGGGAGATCTATTTTGTACCTTTCGCCCAGCTCCTTCATGGCCTTGGCCGTCATTACGCCCTCGGCGAGCTTGTCGAAGCGCACGCCGCGCGCCATGAGTTCGCCGTAGCGGCGGTTGTTGGAGTACTCGGAAAAGAGGGTGGTTTCGTAGTCGCCGAGGTGGGCGAGGCCGTAGGCCGAGAAGAAGTCGCCGCCCATGGCCTTGATGAGCGAGCCGACCTCGAAGGCGCCGCGCGCCATGAGGGGGCCCTTGAGGGCCGAATAGCCGCAGCCATCGAGCACGCCCGCGACTATGCCGAGGACGTTTTTGGCCGCCGCGCCCACTTCGGTGCCGACGAGGTCGCTGCCGTAGTAGAAGCGGATGAGATTGCTTTTGAAGGAGTCGGCGAGGAAGCGGGTGAGTTCGGGGTCGGCGCTGTCGATGAGCATGCAGTTGGGTATGCCCTTAACAAAGGCCTGAATGTGCCCGGGGCCCACCCACACGGCCGTCTTTAAGGGCGGCACGCCGCAGTCGGCGGCCACCTCGGAAAGGCGCTTGCCCGTGCCCTCCTCTATGCCCTTCATGCACAGCACGAAGATCTTGCCCTCTATGCCGCACGCAACTACGCGGGGCAGGAAGGAGCGGAGAGCCTGCGAGCTGATGGAGATTATTATTACCTCGGCCGACGACACGGCCTTTGCAAGGTCGGCCGTGAGAGTTATGCTTTGGGGCAGGGTGACGTATTCGTTGCCGCCCGTATCGCGGAGCGTTGTGTAGGTGGGATGGCCCTCCTCGCCCCATAAAGTTACGTTGTTACCTAATACGGCTGCCTGATACCAGGCGAGAAAGGAGCCCCACCTTCCGCAGCCGAGGACAGAAACGTTCATAGCGATTTCCTCTCCGACAGGGCGCGCGAGAGCGTGACCTCGTCGGTGTATTCAAGTTCGCCGCCTATGGGTATGCCGTGCGCGAGGCGGGTGACGTTGACGCCCAGCGGCTTTAAAAGCTTGGCTATATACATGGCGGTGGCCTCGCCCTCGACGTCGGGATTGGTGGCCATGATGACCTCCTTTACCGACCCGTCGACGCGGGCGAGCAGTTCCTTTATGCGTATGTCGTTGGGCCCCACTCCGTCCATGGGCGAGATGACGCCGTGGAGGACGTGGTAGACGCCCTTATACTCGCGCAGTTTTTCCATGGCAACGACGTCGCGCGGGTCTTTGACGACGCAGATGACCGATTTGTCGCGGGTCTTGCAGATGTCGCACACCTCGGCCTCGCTGAAATTGCCGCAGACCGAGCAGTAGCGCACCCGCCTCTTGCAGTCGACTATGGCCTCGGCGAACTCCTTGGCCTCCTCCGCCGACATGTTGACTATCTTGTAGGCGTAGCGCTGCGCCGTCTTTTTGCCGACGCCGGGGAGCTTGGAAAACTGGTTGATAAGCCTGCCTATGGGCTCGATGAAAATTTCCATTTAGATGAGCCCGCCCAAGCCGCCCATATTGCCGAAGGGGCCCATTTTTTCGTTGTAGACCTCGTCGGCCTTCTTGTAGCCGTCGTTGATGGCGGCCATGATGAGGTCCTCGAGCATCTCCACGTCGTCCTCGTCCGAGAGGTCGACCGTGCCCGAGATGTTGGAGCCGAACTCTATGCCGTTTATCATCTTTTTGGCGTTCATGTAGACGACCACAGTTTCGTCGCCCTCGGCCCCGCCGCCCGACGTGCCGACTATCTCCCAGTCTTCGAGCTCCTTGTCTACCTGCTGCATCTGCTCCTGCATTTTCTGAGCCTGCTTCATAAGATTTTGCATGTTGCCCATGCCGCCGCCTTTATATGCTGCCATAGTTGGTCTGTTCTCCTTTTTTGCCGCGTGAAAAGCGGCGATAATTTATTTTACGTCTATGTCGATGCCCTTGAAGTTTTCCCTTAAACGGCGCTCGGCGCTCTCCCACTTGCTTTCGCCCTTGGGCTTTAAGCGCACTTCGTGCGAGAACACGCCGAGCTCGGCGAGAGCCTCGCGCACGAAGCGGGCGTTCTCCTCGCGGGTGAGGGCCCTGAACACCGCCTCGGTATCGGTGACGAGGACGAGGGTGTCGCCCTCGAAAAAGTTTTCGAGATCCATGCAGAGCGTGAACAGCACGGCGTTGCGCCGCGTGGTGCGCAGCAGCCTTAAGAGCTTTGCGAACACCTTGCTCTTCTGCTCGTCGGAAAGCGACCCTGCGGATGCAGGCGCGGGGGCCGCGCTCTCCCACAGCGTGGGCTGCACGCCCTCGTCGCAGGGGAGAGGGGGAACCTCCTCCTTATTTTCCTTACTCCCCTTACTTTGCTGCGCGAAGGGGCCGTCGTCCTCCATTGTCTCGAGGACGGACTTATTTTTCTTTGCCTCCCCGGCGGGGGGAGCTGTATTTGAGGCGCTCTCCTTAAGTCCCTCTTCGGCTGCCGCCGCAGGGGGCGGGGCCTGAACGTTTGCCTCAGGCTTTGAGGGGGCAACCTTTACGCCCTCCTCCACCCTTTTTTCGAGCGCGGCAACGCGGGAGATGAGAGCGTCGATGTTGTAGTCGTCCCGAGGAAGGGCGCACTTTATAACGGCCGTTTCGAGCGTTATGGCGCCGTTGAGCGAATAGCGCATGTCGTTTTCGCAGGCCGCCATGATCTCGGTGGTGCGCAGTATCCTGTGGCCGTCGGCGAGCTCGGCCGACGAAAAGACGAGAGAGAAGCTTTCGTCGGGCAGGTTGAGTATCTCGCGAGCGTTTTTGCACATCTTGGCTATGGCCACGCTGTTAAGGAAAGTAAGGATATCCTTGCAGAGCGTGCCCACGCTCTTACCTGTGGCGAGGACGGACTCGACTTCGGAGAGGGCCGAGGACGCGTCGCCTTGGAACATGAAGTTGACTATCCTGGCTATCTCGGAAAAGTCGGCCGCGCCGAGCACGGCTATCACGTCGGCATAGGTGAGCTTGCCGGGCGCATACGAAGCGCACATGTCGGCAATGGACAGGCTGTCGCGCGCGCTGCCCGCGCCCGCGCGGGCAATGGCGGTGACCGCCTCCCTTTCGTACTCCTTGCCCACCCTTTGAAAGACGCCCGAGATGAGGTTTTCCAAGTCCTCGCGCGGGATGAGCTTGAAGTCGAAGCGCATGCAGCGCGAAAGTATGGTTGCAGGGATCTTCTGCGGTTCGGTGGTGGCGAGGATGAACACGGCGTGCGCGGGCGGCTCTTCGAGCGTCTTTAAAACGGCGTTGAAGGCCGAGGGCGAGAGCATGTGCACCTCGTCGATGATATACACCTTTTTGCTGCCCGCCACGGGGGGATACTGCACCTTTTCGCGCAGGTCGCGCATTTCGTCGACGCCGTTGTTGGAGGCCGCGTCTATTTCCACGATATCCATATTGGCGGGCGAGGAGAGCGCGCGGCAGACCTCGCACTTGCCGCAGGGAGACCCGTTTTGGGGATCGAGACAGTTGACCGCCCGCGCGAATATCTTGGCGAGAGTGGTCTTGCCCGTGCCGCGGGGGCCGCAAAAGAGATACGCATGGCCGACTTTGCCGCTCTCTATCTGGTTTTTGAGTATGCGCACTATGTGCTCCTGTCTGACCACCTCGTCGAAGGTGGAGGGACGGAAAGTGCGGTAAAAGGCCATGTAAGCCATTTTCACCCTCCCATTATCCTTTGAAGTTTGCTCTTGGAGCGGGATATGGCGTTGTCCACGCTCTTGTAGTTTTTGCCGAGCGCAAGGCACATCTCGCGCATGGTGGCGCCGTCGACGTACATGGACATCACCTTGTATTCGAGGGGCGAGAGGCTGCGGCGCATGAGCGCGTCGAGCTCGGCCCTGCTTTCGGAATTTATCAGTTCATCCTCGGGACTGGCCCCGAGCGAGGCGACGGCGAGCGCTTCGCCCTCGATGGGCAGGCTGTTGTTGAGGACGGAATTTTTGCCGTTGGAGGAGCGCTTTACGGCGTCTATCATGCGGTTTTTTATGCAGGCGTAGGCGTAGGAGGAAAATTCGCCGCTCTCGTACGACAGCATGGCCGAGTACAGCCCGCACATGCCCTCCTGAACGAGATCCTCCGTTTCGCCGCCCGAAAGGAAAAACCTGCGCGCCGTGCGCAGCACGACGGGTTTGTAGCGGTTGAGTATGCTTTCGCAGGCCGACTTATCGCCCCCGCGAAAGAGCGAAATGAGCTGTGCGTCGGTCATTCTACCCCCTCTTTCTGACCACCTCGTACGCGGCTATGCCGAGCGCCACCGAGGCGTTGAGAGAATTTACTCTGCCCTTTAGGGGAATGGAGAGGGTGAAGTCGCACTTTTGCCTGGTCAGCCGCCTGACCCCGCTGTCCTCGCCGCCCACAACGAGGGCGACGTTGCCCGAAAGGTCGGCCGAGTAGATGTCCTCGCCGTCGGCTTCGAGCGCGTACAGCCAATAGCCCGCGTCCTTGAGTTCGGCTATGGCGTTGCCGAGCGAATTGACCTTGGCCACCTTCAAATAGTTGGCGGCGCCCGCGGAGATACGCACGACGGCCTCGGTGACGCTTGCCGAATTGTTGGCGGGGATGACTACGCCGTCGGCGCCCGCGCACTCGGCCACCCTTATGACCGAGCCGAGGTTGTGCACGTCCTCTATGCCGTCGCACAGCACTATGAAGCCGCGGCCCTCGGCGGCGGAGGATATAATGTCGGCGAGGGAGGAATATTTATAGTCGGCCGAGATGGCTATACAGCCCTGATGCCTGCCCGTCACCGAGCGCTTGTCGAGCGCCTTTTTGTCGACGAACTGCACCCTTATGCCCGCCTTGCGGGCCTCGGCGAACACGCAGCCTATCGAGCCCTGCCCCTCCTTTTCGAGCATTATCTTTTCAATTTCGGCGCCGCTGCGTATGAGCTCTAAAACGGCGTTCCTGCCCTCAGTCTGCATTGTCGTTCTCCAGAAGCTGAACTATTCTTTTATCGTTGCCCGTCAGGTACAGAAAGCCGAGCACGGCCTCGAAGCCCGTAGAGCGGTTGTATTCGGCCACGTCGGCGTTCTTGCTCTTGGTCGCCTTTTTGGCGTTGCGGCCGCGAAGAAACACTTCGTGCTCCTCGGGCGTAAACCGCGCCTCGAGGCGGGCCAACAGCCCGCTCTGCCCCCTGGCGGAGACGGCGGCCGAGCTCAGCTTCTGAAGTTCGGCGGGGCGCCTGTCGGCGGAGAGCACGAGAGAGGAGCGCACATACAGCGAATACACCGCGTCCCCCACGAAAGCGAGGGTGACGGGCGACAGTTGTTTGGCCTGCTGCGGAGCAAGCGCTTTTTCAAAGTTAAACATATATATGTTTAAATTATAGCACTTTAGCATAAAAAATGCAATCGTAAAGTAGTATATAGCGTGAAAATATTGACTGTGACAAAGAGGACGGCGATAACCGCGGCATGCGTTGCGGCTGCGGCCGCGATAATAGTTGCGGCGTGCGCGGGCGGCGGGGCGAGGCAGACGGACGGGCTCTCCCTCCCAACCGTCGTAATAGACGCCGGACACGGCGGCATAGACGCGGGCGTGTACGGGGTCAATACTGGCGTAAAGGAGAGCGACATAAATCTGGCCGTGGCGGCAGAACTCAGAGGCCGATTTGCGGGCGCCGGGTTCGACTGCGTGATGACGAGGACGACGCACGGCGGACTGTACGGCAGCACGGCCAAGGGGTTCAAGATGCGCGACATGCAGGCGAGAAAAAAGACAGTTGAGGAGAGCGGCGCCGACATTGTAATCTCCATACACCAGAACACCTGCCCGCTGCCCTCCCGCCGCGGCCCGCATGTGTTCAGCGACAGGGACTCGGAGGCGAGCGGGTCGCTTGCGCAGTGCGTGCAGCAAAAGCTGAACGAGCTGTACGGGAGCGATAATGAAAAGCTGTTCGGCGACTACTATATGCTGAGGTGCACGGCGGCGCCCTCTATAATTGTGGAGTGCGGTTTTTTATCCAACTCCGAGGACGAGGAGCTGCTCTCCGACCCCTCATTCCGCTCGGACGTTGCCGAGGCAATATTCAAGGGCGTAATATACTATCTTTCGTAGCGCCTTATTTGCAAGAGCAAGTGCAGCAGCCGACGGCGATAGCCGTCGGCTGCTGCATTGTTTAAGGGATATATGCGGGGCAACGTCGCCGCAAGGCGCGTTTTGCAACAAGGCAAATGATAATTTGCCTTGTCCGCATTTTGCGCCTGCGGCTCCTCTTTCGCGCAAAAGCCACGGTTTTGCGCGAGGCTCGTCACCGCAAGACACCTTTTGCAACAAGGCAAATGATAATTTGCCTTGTCGGCTTTTTGTGTCTGCGGCTCCTCTTTCGCGCAAATACTACAGTTTTGCGCGAGTCTGCGGTAATATTCCTGCACTCCGTGAAAGCAAATTCGCCCTTGCCCGCCCCTCTTCGCGGGTGCGGTGCTTTAGCGATTTGCTACCTGCTCTTCGGAGGGTGCTCGCATAGCTGCGCACGCTTCGCGGAGCGGAAAAAAGTGTATCTGAAGCGTGGGTCGGGAGATTTCTCGGCTACGCTCGAAATGACATGCTCTACCCGAGAGAGTGCGCGCAGCCTCCCCACTCCACCCACTTGTCATACCGAGCAGCGCGCCGATATGGTGGGGATAAAATGAAAAAATAAAGTTTACAAAATAATGTGTAACCTTAGCTTCGCGCAAAACCGTGGCTTTTGCGCGAAAGAGGAGGGATAACCGAGCATCGTTGCAAGTTGAATTTATTCGACTTGCTTTAAGCGAGGTTTATCCCGACGAGCCGAGGTATCTCTGTATGGGCTTTGAATTAGTCCGACAAGGAGATCCCTCGCTGTCGCTCGGGATGACAAGTCTGCCCCTCCCACCCACCCTCGAGCATTTCGCCTCTGCAAGGCAAAATACGGAGGGAGTGTATCTGAAAAAAGTAACCCGGGAGATTTCTTCTCGTCGCCGCACATTTTAATATGGCTTACGACATGAGTATGACAAACATTGCAATAAATGCAAAAATGACGGCGAGGGCGAAAATTATGCCCGCTACGGCCACTACTATGTCGAGCGCGCGATGGGTCGCGGGCTTTTCGTCGGGCACGCCTTCGGCGACGTTTGCACGATATGCGAGCTTTCCCACACACCCTTTAAAAAACATTCTGAACCCCACAAAGGAGTACGACAGGCAATATTCAACGGCGGCGAGCCCTACGATTATTGCAAGTATCAGAATGAGCACGCCTGAGATTTGCTCCGAAAGCATCGTGCTTATCGCCCAATATTCCAGCCCGAGCGTGCCGCCGAACAGCACAACATACATGAGCAGCGTAAACAGTCTTATGCCCGCGCCGCCCCTTTCATAGGCGCGAACGCCGAAACGGTGCCTGCGCTCCAACGAAAACAACCAGCCCAAAAATTTCATATCCCCTCCCTTTGCCGCATTGTCGTGCGGCCCTTTTAGTGATTTTATATTACCATATGAGCGAGGAGATGTCAATACTCATTTTTAGGAGCGGTAAATATAGTAAACTATCCCGTCTTTCTCAGTGCTTTGCCACGTTTGTCCGTCGGCTTGCGCCTCCGAGATACGTTCAACGACGCGCGCTCCCGCTTGATTTAATCCCTGCCCTCTCGGCGCGCTGCTCAGTATGACAAACGTGGCTGTGCCGTCTGTTCCATGGCTCTTCGACGACATGTGAAGAATATTATTTTGTAAATAATTAAACATTACAATAGCCTCCCCATGCGAAGGGGAGGCTATAATAAGGTTATATCGTATCTGAAACAGTATCGTGGAGATTTCTCGGCTACGCTCGAAATGACATACTCTCCCCGAGGGGGAAGCCGCAGCGCGACAACGAAATGCGAAGCCTGTCAACAATGTTTAGAACCAAGCTTGGAAATGAGATTTTTGCGCAATAGATGCGAGCAAGACGAGGAGGGCGCGTATCGTCCCGACGGGAGCATACAATGACGTATGTGACCAAGGGCGAACGTAAGCCCGACAACGTATTGCGACGCAGATATTGCGCAAAAAAGCTTAAGAGAGTTTTTCGAGCAACTTGAGATCTATCCCCTTCTCCCCTATCTTGATGATCTCTACCTTTACGGTGTCGCCGAGGTTGACTACGTCCTCTACCTTGTCGACGCGCTTATTGGAGAGCTTGGAGATATGGATCATGCCGTCCTTGCCGGGTGCGAACTCGACAAAGGCGCCGAAGTTGAGGATGCGCACTACCGTACCGACGAACATGTCGCCCACTTCGGGATCGTGTGCAATGGAGAGAATGATGGCCTTTGCACGCTCGGCGTTTTCGATGGGGCCGACCGTGGAGATGTAGCCGCGGCCCGAATCGTCGTCGTTGAAGTCGATCTGGGTGCCCGTCTCCTCCATTATCTTCTTTATTACGCAGCCCTGCTTGCCGATGACGTCGCCTATCTTATCGGGCGCTATTTCGAAGTTGATTATCTTGGGAGCATACTTGGAGAGCTTGGGAGATACTTCGGGCACGCACTCAAGCATTTTGGAGAGGATGAACTGCCTGCCCTCGTTGGCCTGATCTATGGCGGTGTGCATTATCTCCTCGGAGATGCCCTTTATCTTTATATCCATCTGGATGGCGGTGATGCCGTTTACCGTGCCGGCCACCTTGAAGTCCATGTCGCCGAGGAAGTCCTCGAGGCCCTGGATGTCGGTGAGGACGCGGAATTCGCCCGTCTCTTGATTTTTGATGAGGCCCATGGCAACGCCTGCAACGGGGCGCTTGATGGGAACGCCGGCGTCCATGAGCGCCATGGTGGAGCCGCAGACGGAGGCCATGGAGGACGAACCGTTGGAGGACATTATGTCGTTGACCACCCTTATGGCGTAGGGGAACTCGTCCTCGGAGGGGATGACGGGCACGAGGGCGCGCTCGGCAAGGGCGCCGTGGCCTATCTCGCGCCTGCCGGGGGAGCGGAGCGCCTTGGCTTCGCCCGTGCAGTAGCCGGGGAAGTTGTACTGGTGCATGTACCTCTTGGAGGTCTCCTCGTCGAGGCCTTCGAGCCTCTGGCTCTCGCCTATCATGCCGAGGGTGCAGGTGGTGAGGGTCTGGGTCTGTCCGCGGGTGAACACGGCCGAGCCGTGAACGCGGGGAAGGACGTGGCGTTCGCACCAGATGGGGCGGACTTCCTTCAGACTTCTGCCGTCGGGACGGATGCCCTTATCGAATATCTTGGCGCGCACCTTCTCCTTGGTGAGATAGTAAACGCTGTCCTTAATCTCGCGGGTATTTTCGGGGTATATTTCGGCGAAGTGCTCCAATATCTCCTTTTCGGCCTGAGCCTGACGGGCCTCCCTCTCCTGTCTGTCGAAGGTGTCGATGGCCCAGTCGATCTTTTCGGATGCGTATTCGCGGACGGCCTTGTCGATATCTTCGGGGATGTGGTAGAGCTCCATTTCGAGCTTCTTTTTGCCGACTTCGGGGACGATCACGTCCTCGATGAAGGCGCAGATCTTCTTTATTTCCTCGTGGCCGAACATGATGGCGCCGACCATTTCGTCGTTGGACACCTCGTTGGCGCCCGCCTCTATCATGAGGATGGCGTCGCGCGTGCCGGCGAGGTTGAGGTGGATGGCGCTCTTCTGGCGCTGGGCGAGGTCGGGATTGATGACGTATTTACCGTCGACCATGCCGACGACTACCGAACCGGTGGGGCCCGCCCAAGGGATATCGGAGATGGCGAGCGCGACGGACGAACCTATCATTGCGAGGGGTTCGGGGGTGATGTCGGGCTCGACGGAGAGGGCCTGCGCGACGACTACCACGTCGTTGAAAAGTCCCTTGGGGAAGAGGGGACGAAGAGGTCTGTCGATGAGGCGGGCGGTGAGGATGGCCTTGTCGGAGGCCCTGCCCTCCCTCTTTTTGAAGCCGCCGGGTATCCTGCCGACGGAGTACATCTTCTCCTCGTAGTCGACCTGCAGGGGGAAGAAATCCATGCCCTCGCGGGGGGACGCCGACATGCAGACGCTGACCATTACGGCCGTTTCGCCGCAGCGCACCACGCAGGCGCCGTTGGCCTGCTCGGCGTATTTACCGACCTCGATCACAACGTCGCGGCCGCCTACGGGCATAGTGAATTGTTTGAAGTTCATTTTTTTCGTTTCTCCTTGTCTGTTCTTGCGCCCGCGGCGCCCGCCGCGGACAGATATCTTTTGGCGCACGGCGATGCCTGAACGCCAAAAAAATCAAAAAACGGGCGGGCCGAAAATACAATCTGCCCGTCCGTTCTTAAATTACTTTCTTAAGTTGAGCGCAGCGACTATGGCACGGTATCTTTCGATGTCCTTGCTCTTTAAATAGTCCAAAAGACCGCGGCGGCGGCCGACCATCTTCAGGAGGCCGCGACGGCTGTGGTTGTCGTGAATGTGCGCTTTAAGATGCTCGTTGAGGTGGTTGATGCGCTCGGTGAGCAGAGCTATCTGCACTTCGGGGGAACCGGTGTCGCCCTCTTTGGTTGCGAATTTTGCGATGATCTCTGATTTTTCCATTTAAATTATCCTCCTATGGAATTGAAATATGCGGTCAACAAAGCGCGCCGTTGAGTCTTCGAGTGCGCCTTGTAGCCGTAACCAAAAGATATTTTAGCACAACTGAAATATAAAAGCAAGTAAATGAACGCACATTTTTTACTTTACTTTTAAGGAAAAGATATTGGGATTATCACAATCTTTCCCCATGACGACGGGGAGGCTGTAATGCGGAACAAGCGTATCTGAAACGCAGCCGGGGAGATTTCTCCTCGTCGCCGCAAGGCTCGTTTTGCAACAAGTCGAGTAAACTCGCCTTGTCCGCCTTTTGCGCCTGCGGCTCCTCTTTCGCGCAAATACTAAGCTAAAGCGCGAGGCTCGTCACCGCAAGACACCTTTTGCAACAAGGCAAATGATAATTTGCCTTGTCGGCTTTTTGTGTCTGCGGCTCCTCTTTCGCGCAAAAGCCACGGTTTTGCGCGAGGCTAATGTGATAAGTCCTGCACTCCGTGAAAGCAAATTCGCCCTTGCCCGCCCCCTCTTTGCGGGTGCGGCGCTTTAGCGATTTGCTACCTGTTTTTCGGAGGGTGCTCGCAAAGCTGCGCACGCTTCGCGGAGTAGTAAAAGTGTATCTGAAAAGTAGCCCGGGAGATTTCTCCGCGCGCTCGGCTCCGCCTCGCTTGGTCGAAATGACAAAAAGGATGGGGGAGGCGCGCGGCCGTTTGGCCGCGCGCCGCCTGTTTTGTCCCCGTTTGTCATACTGAGCAGCGCACCAAACAGGCAGGATGCCTTACAATGTAGGAGTGCGTGTCGTCGAATGTATCTCGGAGGCGTAAGCCGACGGACAAACGGGGCGTTATTTTAATTCCACCACAACGCGGCGGTTTTGTCGCCGCATATCAAGGCCGTGCGTTAGCTCGGCCATATCGAGCCTCGAACGGGGCATATCGTATTGCCGCAAGGCAATATATCGACATTTCAAAATCCTTCGCTCGGGACGACTATAGGACAAAAACAACACGATTACTCTGCGGGGAGTTCCTGATAGGACAGAAAGACGCTTTCGCAGGTCATGCACTCGGCCTTGATTATGCGCCTTTGGCCGTCGGCCGAGAAGTACTTTTCGGCGACGAAACAGTCGCGCTTCTGCCCGCAGACGGGACATATGTGCTCCTCCACCGTGGCCATGCCGCGGTTTTTGTTGACCGTGCAGTCGGCCCCCAGCCGCAGGCGGCAGTACGAGGCGGCGCGGTTGTTGTTCTTGGCGGCCTCGGCAAAGTTCTTTTTGTTGAAATCGGAAGTCTGAATGAGGTATTCCTTTGTGACAAAATTCATGGCTGCACCCTCTTATCTGCCAAATTATCTGCCAAAAAATTCGGCGCGGTCGGCGATAAGCTTATCGCACTTGTTTATATAGGTGGGGATGTCCTTTGGCGAGGCGAGGCGCTCGATGCGGTTTTCGCCAGCAAACACCCGCTTGGAGATGGCGTTGGCGCCCACGGCCACGTTGTCGGCGATCTCCTCCATTACACCTATGTTGTAGACGCACTCGCGGCCGGGAAGCGACCAGCCGCAGTTTTCGTGCCCGCCCGCCTGATACTTCTGGCGGTACATGTAGTAGGGCGAATATCCCGCCTTAAAGAGCATGGAGCGCGACAGGGCTATCATGCCGCCTATGCCCTCTATGTGAAGACGGCCCGTCTCCTCCTTGAGCTTTGCGCCCGCCTTTAACGAGAGCGTGTGCACGGTGATATTGGCGGGGCGGAGGCAAATTGCGCTGCCGAGCGAGTAGGCGAAGTCCTCAAAGCTCTCCCCTTCGAGCCCTGCGATGAGGTCGATATTTATATCGAAGCCGTATTTGACGGCCATTTCGTAGGCTTGGAAGGTCTGTGCGGCGGTGTGACGGCGGCCTATCTTTTTGAGCGTTTGATCCGAAAAACTCTGCGGGTTGACGCAGACGCGCGTGACTCCGAAATCCTTGGAGAGCTTGAGTTTGCCCTCGGTGAACACGTCGGGCCGTCCTGCCTCCACCGTGTACTCGCACGGGGGCAGGCCGAGGGCGTTGACTGCGGCATATATGCGGGCCAACTCCCCCTCATCGAGCACGAAGGGCGTGCCTCCGCCTATGTAGACCGAACGCACGTCCGAGAGAATGGGTTTGAGGGCGGCCAGTTCGCGTTCGACGCAGGATATGTAGGCCTCAACGTACCCCTTTGTGGCAGATATCGGCGCCGTGATGAAGGAGCAGTATGCGCACTTGGTGGGGCAGAAGGGCAGACTTATGAACAGCTCCTGCCCGCCCCTGTTTTGATAGTACGGCTGCTGCACCTTAAGCACCCTCTGCACGAAGGAAATATTATCCTCGGCAACGTGCATGGCGCGGAGGAGCTCGGCGGGGTCTCTGCCCTCCTCCCTCTCCATATACGCCAGCTTGGTGGGGCGGATGCCCGTGAGGGCGCCGTAGGGAAAGGTTTTGCCCGTCAGCGCGGAGAGCAATTCGTAAAAGGCGAGCTTGGCCGAGCGGCGCGCATAGCGCTTGTAGGCGACCTCGTCGGCGGTGTCGGCGCGGTAGGAGTATTGGCTGACGCTGCCTTCGTACTCTATGCAGTTTACATAGGTGCCCGAGGTAAAATAGAAATAGTGGACGAAGTTTGCCCCCTCCTCCTCGAAGAGGCGTATGACGTCCATGATCTCGGGCACGAGCCATTCGGCGTTACTCTTTAACATAGGGATTGAACTTCCTCTCGGCCGAAAGGGTGGTGTCCTCGCCGTGGCCGCACAGCACTTTGTAGTCGCCGCCGAGGGAGTAGAGCTTTTTTATTGACGAAACGAGCGCGGGATAGGAGCCCGTGGAAAAGTCGGTGCGCCCCACGCTGCGGCAAAAGAGGGTGTCGCCCGAAAATATGGTATCCCCCGCGATATAGCACATTCCGCCGCGCGTGTGCCCGGGCGTGGCCACGGCCGTGAACTGTATGCCGCAGAGCTCAACTCTTTCGCCGTCCGTGAGAGTTTTATAAATTTCGAAGTGAGGAATGATTATGCCGTGAAAGACGGCGCGGTTGTCCTCGCCGAACACGAGGTCTTTTTCGTCCTCGCCGCAGATAATTTTGCAGCCGAGGTCGTAGAGCGCGCCGCAGCCGCCGATATGGTCGTAGTGACAGTGCGTGAGAAGGGCATACTTGGGGGTCAATCCCCTCTTTGCGCACTCCTCGGCGATGCGGGGCTGGGCGGGGTCGACTACGACGCAGTTAGCGCCGTCGGAGGTTATTATATAGCTGTTTGCGGCAAAGCCGACGGGGTATATTTTGAAAATGTTCATAGGAATTGTACGGGATCGATGTGATGATATGTGGCTAAAATATGGTCGATATATTGTCTTGCTTTAACACTTTATGCCTAATTTGGAACTTACCGACTTATTATCGACCTCTCCGACCACACGCTCACGCGTGTGGCCACCTCCCCATGCGAAGGGGAGGCCCGCCCACTCTTGTCATGCCGAGCAGCGCGCCAAAAAGGTGGGTTACAATAAGAGCGTGAGCGCGCGTTGTCGAGGCATCTCTGATATGCCGCTGACGCGGCGTGAAATGCACGCTTGCGCGTGCGTTAAATGAAAAGGCGTTCGCCTTTTCGTGAAATGCAACCTTACGGTTGCGTGAAATGCCGCGGACTTTGTCCGCGCCGTTGCGGTATAAGTTATTGAATATCGACCTCTCCGACCACACGCTCACGCGTGTGGCCACCTCCCCATGCGAAGGGGAGGCTATAATAAGGATATATCGTATCTGAAACGTAGCCCGGGAGATTTCTCGGCTACGCTCGAAATGACATGCTCTACCAGAGGGAAGCGCCACCTCCTCCCTACCCCCCCTGTCATGCCGAGCGGCGCGCCCTACCCGCCCACTCTTGTCATGCCGAGCAGCGCGCCGATAAGGCTGGATAAAATATAAGCGAGAGCGCGCATTGCCGAGGCATCTCTGCATGGGCTATTATGCAGTCGGGCAAGGAGATCCCTCGCTGTCGCTCGGGATGACATGTCTGCCCCACCCGCCCACCCCGAGCTTTACGCCTCTGCAAAATGAGGTGAAAAGTGTATCTGAAGCGTAGACAGGGAGATTTCTCCGTTTCGCTCGTTTCACTCGCTTCAGTCGAAATGACATGCTCCCCAAAGGGGAAAACCGTGGGGGATTTCTCCGCTTCGCCTCCGGTTTCGCATCTTGTTTGTGTTCAACAAAATTGCTTGCGTTCATGGCGAAAGCGGCGCTTACGCTTGCCCGAAATGACATGTCCTCCACGGGGGGAAGGGTGGGGGAGATTTTCAGTTTGAAGTTCTGAATACGTCGATGATCCTGTTGTCCTTTTTGAGGTGGTTGACGAGGACGTCGAGGTCGGAGCGCTTGTTGAGCTTGACATTTATTTCGAAATATCCCTTGCCATCCTTGCCCACGCGGCCGTTTATCTGCGTCATGGTGAGGCGAAGCTGGGCTATTTCCGAGGTTATGAAGGCGGTTATGCCGAAGTCGTCGGTGGCGACTATCTTTATGCCCGCAATGAAGCCCTTTTCGGTCTGACCCGTCCACTCGGCGGGCTGAACGCGGTCGGGTTCGAGGTCTTTTACGTTGGGGCAGTCGGCGCGGTGGACGATAACTCCCCTGCCGCGCGAGATGAAGCCGACAATTTTGTCGCCCGGCACGGGGTTGCAGCAATGCGCGAACCTTACCAGAAGGCCCGCCATATCCTTGACCGTGACCGATCCTGCGGGCGTCTGGCGTATCTTTTCGATATCCGACTGGGCGACGGGCTTGGGTATCTCCTTTTTGTAGAAATCTATGAGCTTATAGATTATCTGATTGACCGACACGGCGCCGTAGCCGACGGAGGCCATCATCTCGTCTATGCTGGCAAACATGAGCTTGGACGACAGCTTTTTGAAGGATTCGTCGGTGAGCAGGTCGGAAAGCGAATATCCCCTGCGCTTGGCCTCGGCCTCGAGCATGGAGCGGCCCGTTTTGGCGTTCTCCTCCTTCATCTCCTTTTTGAAGAACTGCCTTATTTTGGCCTTGGCGGAGGCCGACTTTGTGAACTTGAGCCAGTCCCACGACGGGCCCTTGGTGGTGGGCGAAGTGAGTATTTCAACGACGTCGCCCGTCTTGAGCGACGAGTTGAGGGGCACTATTTTGCCGTTCACCTTGGCGCCGACGCACTTGTTGCCCACCTCGGAGTGGATGGCGTAGGCGAAGTCGACGGGCGTGGCCTCGGGCGGGAGGGAGATGACTTTGCCGTGGGGCGTGAACACCAGAAGTTCGCTGGAGAAGAGGTCGCTCTTCAGACTGTCGACAAATTCCTTGGAATCGTTCAAAGAGCCCTGCCAGTCCATTACGTCGCGTATCCAGCTGAGGCGCTGATCGAAGGAGTTTTCGCCCGACTTCTGCTCCTTGTACTTCCAGTGGGCGGCAATGCCGTACTCGGCCATTTTGTGCATTTCGAAGGTGCGTATCTGAATTTCGAAATACTGGCCGAAGTTGGTGACTACCGTGGTGTGGAGCGACTGATACATGTTGCGCTTGGGGGTGGCGATATAGTCCTTTATCCTGCCCGGAACGGGCTTCCAGCGCTTGTGTATCTTGCCGAGCACTTCGTAGCACTCCTCGGTGGTGTTGACTATGACCCTGACGGCGGTGAGGTCGTAGATCTGGTCGAGCGCGAGGCCCTTGTTCTTCATCTTTTTATAGATGGAATAGAAGTGCTTGGGCCTGCCGAACACCTCCCCCTTTATGTTGTCCTCTTTGAGCATCTCCTGCAGCTGAGCGACGACGAGATCGACGAAGTTTCTGCGCTCTTCGAGCCGCTGATGGATGTTGGCGGCGAGGAATTCGTAGGCCTCGGGGTCGAGGTACTTCAGACACAGATCCTCGAGCTCGCACTTGATCTGCGAAATGCCCAGACGGCCCGCGAGCGGGGTGAACACGTCGAGCGTTTCGCGCGCGATGCGCTGCTGCCTCTCCTTGGAGAGGAAATTTAATGAGCGCATGTTGTGCAAGCGGTCGGCAAGTTTAATAATTATTACGCGCACGTCGTTGGCCATGGCCACGAAAATTTTGCGGAAATTTTCGGCGTCCTCCTCCTCGCGCGTCTGAAAGCGTATTTTATCGAGCTTGGTGACGCCCTCGACGAGCGTTAAGATTTCGTCGCCGAAGTTCTGGCGGATGTCCTCGGCCGTGGCGGGAGTGTCCTCTATTACGTCGTGCAGAAAGGCCGCGGCGACGGACGGGGTGTCCATGCCGAGGTCGATGAGTATTTCGGCGACGGCGCAGGGGTGAGTGAAATAGGGCTCGCCCGAGGCGCGCTTCTGGTTTTTGTGCATCTCCTCGGCGTAGTGATAGGCCTTAAGGAGGAGCTGGCGGTCGTTTTCGCCGTAATTTTCGTTTATCTTATCTAATACACTCTTCATATTCACCCCAAAAAATTTATGCGCGGGCGCGCGCCCTCACCGAGTTGTAGAGCGGTGAGTTGGAAAGGTCGGTCTTAATGCCCCTGTTTACGACTATCGAGCCGCCCGAAAACGAGATGAGGCCGAGCTGGGCGAACACCTCGAGGGCGAACTGCGCCTGAAGGGGCGGACAGCCCAAATTGTTTTTGATGGCGACTTCGGCGGCGTCGGCGCCCTCTAAATTGGCGGCGTTGGCCGACATTATTTTAAAGACGGACAGCAGCTCCTCCCTCACCGTCGAAAGGCGCGAGAAGAAGGCCCAGCCGTCGTAGTCCTTACAGGTAAGGACTTCCTTACCCTCCAGCGAGGGCAGCGTTATACGATCGGTGCCGTCGAGAAAGACGACGCGGCTGTAGCCGGAGAGGTCGCAATCCTTCGACGGAGAGAGAACTATGCACGAGGCGACGTTTTTGTTGGAGAGGTCGAAGAGGTTGACCTCCAAATCCTTTGCGCCGTCTATACGGGACAGCGTGCGTATGTCCGAGGCGACAAACACTGTGCCGTACGGGCCGCGCGAGGAGATGAGCCGTTCGCACTCGGCCGAGGTTATCTCTCTCTTTACGCAGTCTACGGGCGGGAGGGCGGCCACGGCGAGGTTGTTGGAGGCTATCTCCTCCTCCGCCTCCGAAAGGCCGTTGCCCGAATAGACGACGTCGCGCACGAAGCCCTTGACGTACTCCCTGCCGCGGAAGGTGGAAAGGTTGTACTCGAACACCAGCTTTTTGGGCACGCCCGACGACAGTAGCGCCATATTGTGGGCGCCATTGAAGTACATGAGGTCGATATAGTCGCTCTTTATGGCGAGGTGGGGCGAGGCGGGCTTGACGGGGCGGGGACGGCATCTGCCCGCGTCCAGCACAAAGAGCGGGCGCTTGAAGCCGACGCCGAAGGGCTCCAAAAGCTCGAGCTCGTGGGCGAACTTGGGCGACACTGGGGAGGTCAGCTCGCCGCTGACATACA